>JAJZOL010000068.1 GCA_021811565.1 bacterium
AGGCGTTTTTTGCACCTTTGCGCCTTTGCGTCTTGGCGTCTTTGCGTTTAATTCAACCCCCGGCGAATAAATTCGAGGCTACCAAAAACACGAAATCCACCTCCGTGGATTACCCGATACCCGGCATACCCGGCATACCCGATATACCCGATAGTAAAACAGGCTGCAACCATACCTATATATGTAAAACGAATCGTATAGGATCGGATTTTCTGCCAAGGCGTGGAAATTATTTTTATCTCCGGAGAATCCTTGGGTTCGTTTGGTAAAAAAAGAGAGTTTCCTTTTTTTTATTTGGCGCGAAGCAGCCTGATTATTGAAAACATGCATTTGACCAAGGGGATGCAAAAAGACGAGAGAGATGTTTCCTGGCGATGACTGGGCGAGAAGCGTACTTCATAGGTTGAATAGGGATATGAGGAAGCCGGGCATGATGTGGGCGGGAACGGGGATGTATCCATGCTTTGTTTACGCGCCGCTCATCTTCCAGGTGAGCTGGGAGGTACGGTGAAGCGAAGGAGGAGAAATCCCCTCATGAACGCACAAATATAATTAAGAAATGCGAGACAAGGTGTGCGGCGTGAATTTCTTCGCATGATTTGGGTCACACCCACCTATTGATGATATGCAATTGAACTCAAAAGTTGTATAATAAAATCTGAATTTGTATGTCAACCCTATCCGTGTGCTTGTGTGCAGATAGCGTTAGGCATCCGTTCTGATTTCCCGGTGGAGATAACGTAAAACGGCTATGCATTACAAACCATTTCGTGTTTTTACTTGTTGCAGACGGATACCGCCGCTTTTGCTGTTAATTCTGTTTGTCTCTTTATCGGGTTGCTCCCATCATCAAGCATTGCCCCCGGGCGTGGTGCGCTTGCGGTTCAGCGTGCTCGGACAGAAGAACGAAACGGACCTGGCGCAGGCATGGGTGAGCGCTTTCGAGAAGGAGCATCCGAATATCCATATCGACATCGAGCCGGTGGCGGGGATGGGCTACGATATGAAGCTCATGATGCAGTCCGTGGCGGGAACGTTGCCTGACGTCGTCTTCATGGCGGATTCCCTCGTGCCCACCTTTACACGCTATCGTGTGGTTCAAAACCTCTGGCCGTACATCAAACACGATCCCACATTCAACGTGAAGGATATCTACCCGCAGATGCTCGAAACGGGAATGGATGACAAAGGGAATCTCTACATGCTCCCAAGAGAACTGGGCGTGGTGGTGATGTTCTATAATCGCACCCTCTTTCGCAGAGCGGGATTGCCGGATCCCCCGCCGAATTGGACATACAACGATTTTTTGCGGATGGCGAAGAAACTCACATTAAAGGATAACGAGGGGCGCACCATTCAATACGGATTTAACGCGAACTATTACTGGCCGGGATTATGGGGGCCGTGGGTGATGTCGGATGGTGGTCAGATACTGAGCAAGGATGGCTTGCGCAGCCTTCTTGGCACCCCGGCCGCTTTGAAGGGTTTGCGCTCTCTTATTGACCTCGTCACGGTGTATAAGGTGGCGCCGGTTCCCGATCCTTCTCTCGCCGCGCAGGGAATCGACCTTTTCGCTCAGGGGAGGATCGCAATGCAACCGGGGGTGTTTCCATCCGTTCCGGTTTATCGCGCCACGATGAAGCAGTTTGATTGGGATGTGCAGATAATGCCTGCGGGGAGCGTCAAGCGAGTGGTCACGATGGGCGCTGCGGGCTATGGGATGTCTTCTCAGACGAAACATCCCAAGGAGGCGTGGGAGTTTTTGAAATTCATCCTCAGCCCGCAAGGACAAAGGATCATGGCCAAGTTGGGAAGCGGCATCCCGGCTCTGAAATCCCTGGCGCACGATTCTTGCTGGCGCAGTTCGAAATTGCCTCCGAAAAACCTGGACGCTTTCATCGATTCGCTGAAATACGGAATGCCTTGGCATGACACCCTCGCCTTCACCAACGATGAAGTTGCGGATATCGTCAACACAGCCTTCGATAAATCGCTGACTCAGCAGACCACTATCGCTAAGGCGTTTCAAGATGCGGATGCCAAGATAGACAAGGTTTTCGCTCAGGAGAAAAGTTTGGAATGAACGGCAACTCCATTTTTAAAAGTCGCATGGCGAAACGCGAGGCGTTAGAGGGGTTGCTTTTCGCCGCTCCGCTGCTGTTAGGATTGCTGATATTCACTCTGTATCCGGTACTCGATTCCCTCTACATCAGCTTCACGAAATACAATATCTTCACCCCTCCGGAATTCATCGGGCTTCAAAACTATCGCAACCTTGTCAACGATTCGCTCTTCTGGCAATCTCTCAGAATAACCACCATCTATTCCGTCATCAGCGTGCCGTTGCAACTCGTGGCTGGATTCGCCGTGGCGTTGCTGATGAACCAAAAGGTTCGGGGCATCACGATATTTCGCACCATCTACTACCTGCCCTCGGTCGTTTCCGGGGTCGCAGTCTCTCTGCTTTGGGTGTGGATATTCAATCCGGATTACGGCTTGGCGAACGTTATGCTGCGAGCGGCGCATCTGCCTACGCAGAAATGGCTGACCGACCCGCGCACCGCCCTTGGCTCCTTCATCTTCATGAGCCTTTGGGGAATCGGCGGCGGGATGATCATCTATCTTGCGGGATTGCAAGGGGTGCCGCAGCATCTTTACGAATCAGCCAGCATGGATGGTGCGAACATATACCAGAAATTCAGGCACGTCACCCTTCCCATGATGACGCCGGTCATTTTCTACAATCTCGTGATGGGAATCATTGGCTCCTTCCAGGTTTTTACGCAGGCTTTCGTTATGACCTCCGGCGGACCAGCGAACGCCACGCTGTTTTACGTGCTCTATCTTTTCCGTCAAGCCTTTAATTATTTCCGGATGGGGTACGCCTCCGCCATGGCGTGGGTGCTTTTCGCCATTATTCTCGCGCTGACTTTGCTAGTCCTTAAATCCTCCTCGGCGTGGGTCTATTACGAAGGGGAGAGAAAGAGATGACTCATACGAGGCGCGTTCGAATCGAATTAACGTTTAAATTCATTATCTATCTCATCCTTTGTGCGGGATCGATTATCTTCCTGCTTCCTTTTCTGTGGATGGTATCCACCTCACTCAAGCCGGCATCCCAGGTGATGGTCTATCCGCCCCGTTGGATCCCGCATCCCATCATGTGGATTAACTACATCAAGGGCTGGACCACTTTACCCTTCACTCTCTATCTGGAGAACACTTGCATCATTACGTTTTCCGTCATCGCGGGCACCCTTTTCACAGCCTCGCTCGCCGCTTACAGCTTCTCTCGATTGCGCTGGCCCGGGAGGGATATCGTCTTCGTCATTACATTGGCGACCCTCATGCTTCCTTCGCAGGTCACGATGATTCCGGTCTTCCTTATGTTCCGCGATGTCGGCTGGTTGGACACCTTCAAACCGCTAACGGTGGGCGCATGGTTGGGGGGAGGAGCGGTGAATATCTTCCTCATCCGGCAATTCATGATGACCATCCCTGTGGAGTTGGAGGAGGCCGCGCGGCTTGACGGGTGCTCCACCTTCGGAATCTACTGGCGTATCGTCATGCCGCAGCTAAAGACCTGTCTCGCCGTGGTGGCTATCTTCACTTTCCTCGCCACGTGGAATGATTTCATGGGCCCACTCATTTATCTCACCACGCCGGACAAATACACTCTCGCACTCGGTCTGCAGTTCTTCCAAGGGCATTACGGGGTGACAATGCACTACCTAATGGCTGTCTCTCTAATAGTTATGGCGCCATGTCTGCTGCTTTTCTTCCTGGCGCAGAAACTGTTCGTCACCGGCATCGCGCTGGTGGGAATCAAAGGCTGATTACCGAATCAAAAGGAGTCTGCAATGCGTAACGTTTCGCTTTCATTCTTGACGATCGTGCCTGTCTTGGTGATGATATGCCTAATTGCCACGGAATCCATTGCTTTGGCGCAAAACAGCCCGATTATTCCCATCGGCAACGCCAACTGGACCGCCACGGACGACCTCGGCAGATCCCTTCCCACTTATCAACAGGTCGGACCTCCAAAGCCGGATCGTTGGGTGGGGCTGTTTTATTGGCAATGGCACGAGACGATGCGAAACTGGACAAGCTACAACGTGACGGATTGGCTCAAAACGCATCCCGGCTTCAAGGATTGGGTCATCAACCCGCCCGGAGGACCTGAACACCCCGAATGGTACTGGGGAGAGCCGCTTTTTGGGTATTACCGCTCCGATGACCCGTGGGTGATTCGTAAGCATCTCATTATGATCTCCGATGCGGGAGTGGACTTCCTTTTCTTCGATTACACCAACGCCCAGGTCTACGACAGGGAGTTGCAAACATTCCTCAACGTTGCGGAGGATTTAAAGGCGCAAGGGGTGAGGGTGCCCAAGCTCACCTTCTTCCTGAATTACCAGCCGGAATGGAAGGTGGAGCATCTCTACACCCAGTGGTACAAGCCGGGAAAATACAACGACATGTGGTTCATGTGGGACGGCAAACCTCTTCTCATGTCGCCGATGCCGACCGATCCTAAAACTTTAAAGAACCCCTCCCTGCTTCCGGAAATCCAAAAATACTTCACATTCCGTCCCACGTGGGCTTTTCAGGATGCGAAGAAGGAGCCGACGAAATGGCGTTTCATGGATAACAACCCTCAGCGCCCCGCACTCGGTCCGGACGGCAAGATCGAGCAGATGCCGGTGTCCAAATCGCTTGGAGGTCCGATTTGGGACAACATGAAGACGGGCGGGGTTAGTTGCACTCCAACGCATATCCCCGTTTACAACGATCAATGGGTCTCGCCGGATGCTCCGAAGGGGCTCTTCTTCCAGTACCAGTGGGATCAAGCGGAAAAGGTGCATCCGCCGATACTCCTAGTGACGGGTTGGAACGAGTGGACCGCTGCGGTGTGGGAGCAACCCGGGGTGGTGTTTCTCGGAAGAACAACCAAGGCGGGGCAGGGGTATATCGTGGATGAGTTCAACGAGGATTTCGACCGCGATATCGAGCCGATGAAGGGGGGATATCGTGACAACTTCTACTGGCAATTCGTGGCGAACATGCGGCGGTACAAGGGAATGCTCCCACCGCAAAAAGCCTCCGGTCCGAAGAGAATCCTGATGAACGGCTCCCTCGCGCAATGGAACGGAGTCGCTCCGGTGTTTCACTCCCCCAAAGGGAGCCTGGCGGATCGCGATTGGGACGGCTCCCCCAAGGGGACGCACTACGTGAACCGTTCCGCTCGAAACGATATCATCCTGGCGCAGGTCGCGAGGGATCATGATACGCTCTATTTCCGAGTTCACACCGCCAAACCGATCACCTCACCCTCCGGAAAGAGCTGGATGATCCTGCTGATCGACGCTGACGGTAACCCCAAAACCGGCTGGCATGGCTACGATTACCTCGTGAACCGCTCCCGCAAGGGCGACACGTGCAGCGTGGAGAAAAACCTTGGAGGCAAATGGGGATGGAAAAGAGCGGGAACGGCGAGAATTCTGTGGAAGGGGGAGGATATGGTGATCGCCGTTCCGCGAGAGCTTGTGGGAATGGGGAACGCACACAAACCACTGAGTTTCAACTTCAAATGGGCGGATAACATCCCGGAAACCCCAAGCATCATGGACTTCTACTCCATCGGCGACACCGCCCCTCCGGATCGTTTCAGCTTCCACTACGAGGCGAGATGAGTGCGGGAATGAAGGTTTGGCATTGATGCGATTTTCCTGTAGCTTCAGAAGATAATACACCCTGTAAATTCTGATGCGTCCTTAATGTCACGATTTTTACCAGCCTCGTTACTAGTAAAATAGTTGACTTATATCCCACTATTGGGTGATAATACAGCGTAATAAAGCCATGAAAGCTTCAGAAAATGGACGTTCTCACCATGAGGATTTTACTTGCATTACAGCAACCTGAAATGGTTATATCTCCTATGATACACTTTAGGTTCATATGTGACCATGTAAAGAAGATTTAAATCGAATTTGCGGAGTAAAAGGGTAATAATGAACGGATATAATGTAAATGGCGGTTACCAAATAGACCTCCCAATCAGCTATATCGATCTTTTTTGTGGGATAGGAGCATTTAGAATCGCCATGAGGAATGTCTGTACTGAACTAGGCATTCCATCAAAGTGTTCATTCTCATGTGATATCGACAAGGAATGTCAAAAATCCTACCAAGCCAACTTTGGCGATCTTCCCGCCGGAGATATCACCAAAATACCCGCCCAAGAAATACCGGATCATGATATTTTATTTGCCGGGTTTCCCTGTCAGCCTTTCAGCATCTGCGGAGATATGAAGGGATTTGAGGATACCAGAGGGACTCTGTTCTTTGATATTGCACGGATCCTTAAGGAAAAACAGCCATCGGCTTTCCTTTTGGAAAATGTGAAATTATTGGTTGGTCACAACAAAGGCGGAACCTTGAGCAGAATTCGGCAAACCATTGACGAACTTGGTTATCATCATGACTTTCGCGTATTAAACGCTCTTGACTTTGGATTGCCGCATAAAAGAGAGAGAGTATTTATAGTTGGCTTCAAGAAATCCTGCAATTTTGAATGGCCTCACGGCGGCGTGCCAATGAAACCTCTGAGCGAAGTTCTTGAGAAAAATGTTCCGAACAAATTTTACGCATCCGAATATATCCGAAAAAACAGACTGGATAAGCATTCTCAAACAGAGGATGTAACGATTTGGCATGAAAACAAAGGAGGCCATATTAGCGCATATCCTTTCTCTTGCGCCCTGCGTGCCGGGGCATCTTATAACTATTTGCTTGTAAATGGAGAGCGAAGATTAACCCCGCGCGAGATGTTGCGCTTGCAAGGCTTTCCGGACAGCTATCGGATCGTTTGCAATGATTATCAGACTCGAAAACAGGCGGGTAATTCCGCTCCGGTGCCTGTAATTGAGGAAATATTGAGAAGGATGTTTGACGCTTTAGGGCATACGAACTTAATTTCCATTTCTCCTCAAATCAATCATTCAAATTTTGATCTTAAAGAGGAAAAAGTGACTGCATGAGGGATCCCGGTTTGCTCACTGCGGAACAAACCTTGCCGCAGCAAAGCGCTTTTTTATGTGATAATGAATATCCGTTACATTTAGACAATTCCTGAAAAAGGTGATTGATTAGACTAATGAGGATTACCATTCGCAATGCAACTCCCGACGATTACCCCGCCATTTTGGAGATGATTAACGCGCTTGCCGTTTTTGAAAAAGCGACTGACAAAGTAACCAACACGGCGGAGCGAATGGTGGAGGAGCGGGAGTTCTTCCGATGCCTGGTGGCCGAAACCGACGATCACGAACTTGTCGCCATCGCGCTCTATTTCTTCGCCTATTTTACATGGGTGGGGAAATCGTTGTATCTGGATGACTTGTACGTGAAAGAGGCTTATCGCATGCGGGGGATCGCCAAGCGGCTGTTACGCGCGGTTTTTGAAGTGGCGCGGGAGGAGAAGTGCCATCGCGTTCGCTGGCAGGTGCTGAACTGGAATAGAAACGCGATTGAGCTTTATCGCAAGTGCGGCGCCGTCATCGACGGCGAATGGTCGAATTGCGATTTCGACGAGGAGGGGATTGCGGATTTCAGGATTTGATTTGATAACATGGCAACCATATATGCTGTAATATAGCATTGATAAAATAGATGCGATAACATTAACCGCCCTAAAAGCCTTCCTAACATCTCCATCGTGACTCATGCTTACCAGATGCCATATATCGAATTGTCGCTCATCAAAATACACTTCCCATCCTACCTGCCTCCCTCGAGTGTAATTCCATAGCCTACATCTCCAACTTTATGACCCATAAAATAGAGATGCTTGCCGTCAATTGACTCGGATATTTGGCCTATTTTCCGGAGTCATATTCTTTTCAATATCCTTCCTTTTGTGTCAAATGACCATAACCATGTCGGATAGTATCCTGTTCGGTTCATACTACGACTTCCCGGAATTCCCACAAGGAGACGAGGTTGTGCGCCTGCAATCCACCAATATCCAACCATTGTTTTTTCCCCCAACATGGCAGGGGTTATAGGATTGCATCGGTTTCTTCCGTCGCTTCTTACAATCCATAAGGATTTTCTATTTTCATTTCGATATGCTATCCAACGACCTTCGGGCGACCATTTAGGATTATAGGTGTCACCCACCGCCAATCTCAATCGTTTTCCTGACTTCATACATACTCGAACGAGCGATGTCTTGGGTGAATTACTCGATTGGTACAATGTCAGATAGCTGTTTCCATTCGGCGAGAAATTCGGGATGGCGCCCTCAAGGAGATAAGGAAAATGAGGCGTGGCTGATTGCGAGCGACGCATCCAATGACGAACGCCTGGCGCCCATCCGGAAGTTTCAAGCGACCGCGGGTTGGCCGCCCGGGATGGAACCTATCGGCGTCCACCCCGTGCTTCGCCACGTGAATGTCCAATCGGGGAAACGCCTGTCTGAAAACGGCGGCGGAAAATTCCGAGGTGGTGACGCGGCAATCCATGCGCTCCAAAATTGGTTTGAAGCATTGCGGAAGCGGGCCGGCATCGATTGGAAAATAACCTATCCACGCTCCTTTCCATTCCTCCTTAACTTCAAGCATGTAATTTACTCGCCAGATGTCTGATAGAGTGACAACCACATCCGGGTGTATCGTATCTATCGCCTCGCGTAGAGTTTCGGGGGGCGGATCAGGAGACGGACATGGCAATATCCGAAAAGGAATCGTGGATGGTGAGTAGGCGAAAGTTCCGGCGCCCACGGCAAGAGCGTGAATATCCATATTCTCCTTAGCAGCCAGACGCGTCAGTATTTCGAACGTAACTCGTCCAAATCCCGTGGGAACCAGTGGGCTGTCGCTTATCCAAAGTAAGACTGTTTTTCTCATTACGTTGCTCCGCGCCGAAAAATGACCTTGATCTGGTGAAGTATTCTCCTTGTGATGATCCTCAATGCCAGACCCGGCCGTAAGGCAGCGAGATCGACGAACCGCGTCACTCGCCACCGAAGAGCCGAACATCAACCGCCGTGCGTTACCGTTCCAAACGATCGGATTTATTGGTCAATGAAGACGATTTCCCATGGCGAACTGCTTTCCCCGCCAACCTGGAAACTGAATGAAGCGTAACCCATGCTGTTCGGATTCACCGTGAGCGGCTGAACCAATACCGCGTTCGGACCGCCATTCCCGGCGGATTTCAGATAGTG
The DNA here is from genome assembly GCA_021811565.1 of bacterium. GTDB lineage: Bacteria > Armatimonadota > Chthonomonadetes > Chthonomonadales > CAJBBX01 > DTKV01. The sequence goes on from JAJZOL010000068.1 coordinate 9,233, forward strand.
CTGGGAGTCAAGCGGTATCCCGAAGTACGCCCCTTCCCATCCCATGGCTCCCGCAAGACCGCCCGACGGCAGATTGGTGGCGATATAGACATTAACAGTCAGAGTGAGAGGCGTCGGGTTGCTCGCCATGACGACGATGGGATCGTAATCCACCGCGTACATGCCCTTGTTGGCGACCACGCTTTTGACGTCGTTTGGTTGCAGAGCCGTGCCGATGTCGAAGAGCGCAGCGTCCTTTGGGAGAGTGCACGTGCCGATCCTTCCTCCAAGCTTGACGGCCCCCGAGCCGCTACCGATAACGTACGGTTCCGACATGTCGACACGAATGCGGCTGTATTGCCAGGCGCCCCGAGCGTCGCCGTACATACTGGGACACTCTGACCAACCAGAAGGTAGATCCTGCCCATGGTATACTGCGGGAGGTGTTCCGGTCTGGCCGGTAATACTCTCAGTGGACACGCAGCACGCGCTTCGCAACGTGAAGTTCATGGCCCCCTCGCCGTTCGCTCGCCTGATTGTCAACTCGTAGCAGGCGAACAGGTGATCTCCATATTTCACACCAACTTCGCTTATCTTGACCGGTGTTGTCGCGCCGGCGGGAACCTGAAGATCCTTGGTCAGAAAGGTTTCCTGGGTGCCGCCCAGCGTGGCCTTCGCAATACACTTCCCCGGATCGAAGAAGTCCTCGGTGCCTGGTCCTAATTCGTACTGACGGGATGCTTCATATTGACGGATAACCAGGTCATCCGCCGGGGATGTCGCGGAAAGGTTCTGGATAGTGAGTCCGATATTGATATCGGTATCTTGATTGTGAATTGTTACATTGTTTACGTGCCACAGGTAGGCTCTGATCTTGTACTCCGATATGTCAGTCTTATCAACCGTGTAATTCCAGAGAACCATTCCTACGGTCGTTGACGAGGGAAAAGTGATCGTTTCCGGATTATCGCTCATGAAAAGCGTATCGCCGCCCGTCTCGGTGGCCGTGAACGGGATTGGGTTGGTGTCGTCAAAGGATATCAACACCCCGGCTAAGTTTGTTTGATTGCAAGCCATGTCAAATCCTCCAGGATCGCAGTTAAAATATCGGTGACCGGAAGCGGTACGCGGGAGTAGGGCTTGATCCCGGTCTTAATGTTTCCCCCATTGGATGCGGTAAGCCCGCACCACTCCTTTACTGTCAAGGGTGATCACTTGCTCGGGGTCCGCAACCATGTCCCATAAAATCGGCGAACCATCAAGTATGCGATAGGCGTAGCCGTTTGACATATTCAAGCAGTACAACGCTTCCGGACCCTGAATGACAAATTTCCAAGTTCCGGGAAGATAGTTATATCTCAATCCGCCTCTATCCGTCGCTATGATTACGCATTTTCCGATCGGCACATAACGGGAATCCCAAAAGGTGAACTCCCACGAATGCCAGATCGGACGGCCATCTCGAGCGGAGATTCCGTACAGACCGTACTTTGTAATCGCAAGCAACCGCTTTGCATCAGGCACCCAGACGGGGACATCCTGGTAACTCGTGCCGAGGGCTTGGTTGTGATACGGCCCCCAATCAAGATGTTTCGGAAATTGCCACCGCTTTTTCCCGTGGAAGTCATACGAGGCGAGGTATTTCGCCCACTGGGAATGGCCTGCGTAACCGTCGTCAAGGTCAATGTAGCATAGAATCCGATCGCCGATTACCGCTATCTCATAGCCGTTAGCCCCGGTAATTTGCGTAATGTCACCCGTGAGTAGGTTAAGTAGCATGTGACCCCCAATATTCTGATTGGGAACCACATAGGTTCCGCATTTCTCCGCCGATCTCCCAAGGATCAACGCGTCGGCTTTGTTGCGGGGATCGAGACGTTTCCCGGATTTGACGTCATAGAGCAACGCTGTCCGGCTCTTCCAACTCGCCACGGCGAAAACGGAGGAGTACATCCCGACGAACCCGTCGCCGGAACGCCACTTGCTCTTGTGTATCGTCCAGAGAACCGAGCCGTCGGCAAGGTCAACACCCTCCATCCTGGTTCCATTGTCAAAGATGGCGATGTT
>JAJZOL010000051.1 GCA_021811565.1 bacterium
AATGCCGGCATACCCGTGTTGGGGGAGGAGGACTACTGGGATGAAGGCAACGTTATAAGCCCCGCCATATGCTCAGTGATGAGGAGCCGAACTTGCAGGAACCTTGAGAGAAGGGTTCGGGCTTACGAGCGGATTGCATCCGCGCCTGTCGATGAGGAGAGGCGTTCCGTTCTTTTGAACATGGTGGATCAGTACCTATGTCTTAACGATCGTGAGACTGAGGAATGGAATATGTGGATGGAAAAAGAGAGATCGAAGGAGGTGAGGAGAATGTTGACTCAATGGCATGTGAAGGGTATCGAGGAAGGTAAGGCACTTGGTAAGGCGGAAGGCAAGGCGGAAGGGAAGCGAGAGACTCTACTCAGACAAATGAGGGTTAAATTCGGTCCGATACCGGAAAGCGTGGAAACACAGATCAAGGGAATTAACAATCCGGAGATATTGGATGAAATTGCCGACAGAGTGCTCTTCGCCAATTCATTGGAAGAGATGAAGCTTGGTTTTTTGTAATTCAGCACTCTATCGAAACAATGTCATATGGCTCGTCATGGTTTCAAACGGGAATGGAAGTGAATTATGGAAGAAAGCATATCCGGTGTGCTATATTGAATAGGCAACTTGGATTTGCAGGACATTGCAAGTTGAAAACATGATCAAACGCAAGCCAGGGCGCGTGCGATATCTACGCGTCGCCTTTTGGCGTAAAGGAGGATTCTGTTAATGCGAAAATCATCCAAATGGTTTTTGGCCAGCCTTGTTTTTTGCGTCGCGTCGGCAACTGTATCGTTTGCGGCAAAGGATTCGATTACCAGTGCACCGTGGGGTGCGGTGAGAGGCACGCCAGTCAAAATTTTCACTTTGCGAAATTCACATGGTATGGTTGCTCGGATAACCAATTACGGTGGAATTGTTGTCTCGCTCACTGCACCGGGGCGTAATGGCAAAATGGCGGATGTGTTGCTCGGCTTTGATAACGTAAAGGATTATGTCAAAGAGAGCCCTTATTTTGGGGCGCTCATCGGAAGATACGGGAATAGAATTGGCAACGCGCAATTCAAGCTGGATGGAAAAGTGTACAAACTGGTTGCGAACGAAGGGAAGAACCAGTTGCATGGGGGAAAAGTGGGATTTGACAAGCGGATATGGAACGCCACACCGAAGATGACCCCGCAGGGACCAGCGTTAATTCTGACGTTGCTGAGCAAGAACGGGGATCAAGGTTTCCCAGGTGACCTGCATGTGAAGGCGATTTACACCCTTACCAACAGCAATGAGTTACGAATCAACTTCACCGCAACCACGGACAAACCCACAATCGTGAACCTGACCAACCACTGCTATTTCAACCTCGCCGGGGCGGGAAGCGGCACAATTCTCAACGAGATGATGCAGATCAACGCCAAGAAAATCGTGCTTGTGAACAAGCAGATGATCGCCACGGGTAAATTGGAAAACGTCAAGGGCACACCCTATGATTTTACTAAATTCACCCGTATCGGTGCGCGTATCTTCGATAACAATCAGCAGCTCAAATACGGGCTGGGTTATGATGAGTGCTTCGTGATCAATAAGCCGTTAGGCGAGTTTGGCTGGATGGCGAGAGCGTATGATCCCAAATCAGGAAGAGAGTTGGAAGTTCTCTCTAACCAACCCGGTGTCCAATTCTACTCCGGCAATCAGATTAAGAAGCCCATTATTGGAAAGGGCGGAAAAGTGTACAAACGATTCGCCGCTTTCACCTTGGAGCCTGAGGATTATCCGGACGCTCCTAATCATCCCAATTTCCCATCCTGCGTTCTTCGACCGGGTCAAGTTTATCATCATTTGATGATTTACAGATTCATGGTCCACAAGTAAGTTATATGGTAGGCGTGGGCTTCTTGCCTGCGCCTTTTTCTTTTCTGGGATATACCGAAACACTCTTTCCCCTTTTCGGATACATTTTAATCCGGTAATAAGCAGCTTTATCGTTACATAAAGCTTCATCAATCCATATCTTTGCATCGTAGTCGAGCGAAGTGCGCATTGGCGCGTCATGCGTCATTCCAAATGTTGGTGGCTTGGGGTACGATATATTTATCGTTGGGTCTGTATTCTAATAATGAGGAGTGGATGTCGAAATGACATTATCGAAGGATGAAGTCCGGAAGGTGGCGTTACTGGCGCGTTTGGAACTGGACGAATCGGAGATTGAGAAGCAGGCTGAGCATTTGAACAACCTGTTGAATCAGTTCGAAAAGTTGCAGGAATTGGATGTGGAGGGCATTGTGCCCACCTCTCATAGCATGCCTGTTTACAATGTCTTTCGTGAAGATGAAGTTCATCCATCGCTCTCCCAAAGCGATACCCTCGCCAACGCACCGGAATCGCGCGACGGTTTTTTTATCGTTCCGCGGATTATCGAATAGCCTCTACCTCAATTACGTTAGGATTTCAAACTTATTTTGGAGTGGATATGCCTCAATTATACGAACTTACCGCATGTGAACTAAGCCAAAAGCTGGATCGCAGGGAGGTGTCCTCCTTGGAAATCACCGAGGCGGTGTTGGTGAGAATAGCGCAAGTCGAACCGAAAGTCGGAGCCTTCCTCACTTTAACTCCGGATGTGGCTCGCAATCAGGCGATCGAGGCGGATAAAAGGATCGCCGCAGGGAAGCGTATCGGTCCCCTTGATGGAATACCCATCTCCATCAAGGATAACATGTGCACTAAGGGGATACGCACCACGTGCGCGTCAAAAATACTTGACAACTTCATTCCCCCTTACGATGGTACCGCAGTCATTCGAATGAGAGATGCGGGAACCGTGACACTGGGCAAAACGAATATGGATGAATTCGCCATGGGATCCTCCACGGAGAACAGTGCCTATGGACCCTCAAAAAACCCGTGGGATGTCAATCGCGTGCCCGGTGGATCCAGCGGTGGATCCGCTTCAACGGTTGCGGCAGGCGAGGCGATTGCGGCACTTGGGTCCGACACAGGCGGTTCCATCAGACAGCCTGCCGCATTTTGCGGGATCGTCGGGTTGAAGCCTACTTATGGTCTGGTAAGCCGATACGGTTTGGTGGCGTACGCCTCCTCGCTGGACCAGATCGGTCCGCTCACCCATACGGTGGAGGACTCAGCGCTCCTATTAAACGTTATCGCCGGTCATGATCCCATGGATTCCACCTCCTTGAAAGTGGAGAAAAAGGATTACACGCAGGCATGCCGGGATGAGGTGAAGGGGTTACGGATTGGTGTGCCAAAGGAGTTTTTCGGGGAGGGGGTCGACAAGAATGTGTCATCCTTGGTTCATAAGGCGATTAACCAACTGTGCGACAAGGGCGCCATTGCGGAGGAGTGCTCCCTGCCCTCCATAGACTACTGCCTTGCAGCATATTATATTATCGCCCCTGCCGAGGCATCAAGCAATCTTGCGAGATTCGATGGCGTGAAATACGGACATCGCACAAAGGAGCTTGCGGGGCATATCGGACTGATGGAGAAGACGCGCGACGAGGGGTTCGGGGCGGAGGTGAAGCAAAGAATCATGATCGGCACCTATGCGCTTTCAGCAGGGTATTACGACGCTTACTACAAGAGAGCCCAGCAGGTGCGGACGCTGATTCGAAGGGATTTCGACACGGCTTTCGAAAAATACGATGTGCTTATCACTCCGACATCGCCTACGGTGGCGTTCAAGGTAGGAGAGAAAACGGATGACCCTCTTGCGATGAAACTCTCCGATATCTGTACTCTGCCTGTGAACATGGCGGGCATTCCAGGGATGTCACTGCCCTGCGGATTTCATGATGGAATGCCTGTGGGGTTGCAGATACTGGCGAAGCCCTTTGGCGAAGAGACTATCTTCCGCGCAGCCTATGCTTATGAGCAGTCGAATCCATGGCGATACGCAAGGGCGGTACTCTGAAAATCCGTTCGATTTGTTGGAAGGGAACATGCCATGAAACCGTTGGTGCAGGAGAGATGGAAAATTACGGATAACAAGAAACTCCTTTGGGATGTGGAGAGGGATACCCGTCTGCCTCATGCGGATCATATCGAAATGAGTGGGCGAAAGGTTTCCGTCATTGTTCATTACAGCGTGGACGCGGAGAAGCGTCTGGAGGTGAATCGCGAGGTCATTTTCCCAATGCTCAGAATTCGCAAGGATGATGTTCGTGGATATCTCAGACGTGTTTTCGGTTCGGATACGGAGCCAACCATATCCATCGACGGTTTCATGTGGAAACCCGAGAGAGTGAGGGAGATAACATTTAACGGCATATGGAACTGCGTCTATTATCATTTTCCCAAGCGAATTGTCGTTGATCGTGAGATCAGAGCGGATTCGCAGAGCGAAGCGGTACGGGAATTATGGACGGTTTATAACTTTTCGAAAGAAGACAAGGTCATTTCACTACATTACCCGGAGGTTGACGAGAGAGTTGAGGGGATTTACGGGACATATCAGATCAAGATCACTCCCGCCGGAAGCGTCAGTCATAATGTCAAACCGAGACGTTTTACGATGTTCTATTGGGAAGTGGTTGCATCCGTAATGGGAACGGATGATGACTGTAAAATCATGCCCTTTCCCTTATTTCAAAAGGCGAAATGGAACTTTGATTATCTTCAACTACAAACCCCCGATACCGTGTTGAACACCGCTTTCCATTTCGCCAAAATGCGCACGTCGGAGAGTATCTTCGAAACCAAGAGAGGGTTAATGCACTCTCCTGGGGGCGGTAGATACTACGGAGGCGTCTGGGCGAACGATCAGGCGGAGTACGCTGGTCCTTTCTTTCCTTTCATTCGCAAAAAACGCTCCATGGAAGCAGCGTTAAACACGTATCGCCTATACTCCACTGCGATGAACCCGGAGTATAAGATGCTCCCATCCTCTTTCGAGGTGGAAGGGGATGTGATATATCATGCGGGAGGGGATCGTGGCGATGCGGCGATGGTTGCGTATGGTGCGGCGCGATTCGCTTTGGCTTCGGGCAAACCCAAGATCGGCAAGAAGCTTTATCCGCTAATTCGATGGTGTTTGGAGTATTGCAGACGGAAAACGAATGATGAAGGCGTGGTGGAATCGGACACGGACGAACTCGAAGGACGTTTTCCAACAGGAACCGCCAACCTCTCCACCTCCTCGCTCGCGTATGGAGCGTTGATATCCGGCTCTCATCTCGCCTTCGCGCTTGGCGAGGTTAAAGATGCGCGGAGATACTTGGAGCGCGCTTTTCGTCTGAGACTGGCGATTGAACAATATTTTGGTGCAGAGGTGGAAGGATATCAAACCTACCGCTATTATGATGGGAATGAGATCCTGCGTTCCTGGATATGCCTCCCGCTCTGCATGGGGATAAAGGAGCGCGCCAAAGACACGATTGACGCTCTTCTCTCACCGCGACTCTGGACGGATGATGGTCTGGCGACTCAGTCCGGCGACACTGTTTTCTGGGATCGCGCCACGCTCTACGCGATCCGTGGAATGCTCATTGCGGGGGATTCGGAGAGGGCGATGAACGCTCTCAGCGCATATTCCCGCCGCCGACTATTGGGAGAACACGTTCCCTATCCCGTGGAGGCGTGGCCCGAGGGTGATCAGGCGCATCTCGCAGCGGAAAGCGCACTCTATTGCCGCATTTTCACGGAGGGGTTATTTGGCATTGAGCCTGTAGGTTTTCACTCTTTCCGTTTAAAGCCGCGACTACCTAAAGCCTGGAATATCATGGCTCTGTCCAATGTGAGAGCTTTTGATTCCCGCTTCGACGTGGTGGTAACCACTATATCGAAAGGCTTGCTTTGCCGCATATTAATCGATGACAGGGTTGTGTATCGAAAGATCTTAAATGATGATGAGGAATGCATCGTGACACTTCCGGAATAGTGGATCGGACATTTCTGATTCCGCTATGCCGTTCCGTTAGAGAGGAGCTATCACATGAATAGGTTCGCTTGTTTTATTTTGATTTTAATGTTGCTTTCGCCGCTGATGTGCGTGAATGCCAGGGCGCAAAATCTCCTCACTGGGTCACAGTGGTTGTTCACTACTCCTTCCCCCGATGACGCCTCCATGACCGCCATTCCCGACGGTGTCCGCATCACGATCAACACCCCTGTCAATCCGTTCTGGGGAATTATGATCCGGCAGTCCATTCCCGCAGCCTTTCCTAAAGGGGACCGGATAAAGCTTCTCTTCTCCGCCAGATCCCCCGAAAAATGCCAAATCCGAGCGCTGGTGGAGCGAAACGACGCCCCCTATCTCGCTCCGGTGTCTCAGATCCTCACTCTCACCGATCAGTGGAAGCAATACGTTATCATGGGTGAATCCACCGGTTTCGCAGCTAACGAACTTGGGGCGAAGTTTCAGGCGGGATTCGGAAAGGGGGTTGTGGAGTTGAAGGATATCAGCGTGGAGGACCCGGGGCCCGATCCCGCATACGTCTCCGCCATAGCCGCCATCCAGCCCAACGCTATCGAGGCTCGCATTAAAAAGTACCGCATGGGGAATTTGAACGTGCTGGTTAAGGATCAAAACGGCAATCCGGTGCGCGATGCAGCTGTGAAAATTGAGATGACCCGGCATGATTTTCTCTTCGGATGCAACTTTTTCCTCCTCGACCCTTCTAACAACGCCCCTTGGCAACTGGAGTACCGGCGAAAATTCGCAGCTCTGTTCAATTACGCCACCCTGCCGTTTTATTGGGGGTCTTTCGAATATCGGGAGGGTGAGCCGAATTATCCGCAATTGGACTCCATGGTGAAATGGTGCCTGGCGCACGGTATTACGCCGAAGGGGCATCCTCTTGTATGGCACCAAGTCTATCCCTTGTGGGCTCCCAAAGATGCGGCGCAGGCGATTCCTTTGCTGCATAAGCGGGTGACGGATCTCGTGACGCACTATCGAAACATGATTCACTACTGGGACGTGGTGAACGAGGCGAACAGCGCGGCGGGAGTTCCGAACGGTGAAGGGGATTGGGTGAAACGCGACGGCCCGGCTAAGGTGGTCGCCACCGCCCTCGGGTGGGCGAGAGCGGCGGGCAAGGGTGCGGACGATACATTCATATACAACGATTTCAATACCGGAGAACAGAACGTCGAACTGCTCAAGACGCTGCAAAAAATGCATTCGCTTCCGGACGCCATCGGAATTCAGTCGCATATGCACTCCGGAAATTGGCCTTTGGAGCAGGTTTACGAGGTCGCCAATCGTTTTTCGCAATTTGGCATTCCCGTTCACTTCACGGAGACCACCGTTCTGAGCGGACCGTTCACGCAGAACGAAGGGGGCGTCACCACGCCGGAAGGGGAGAAGACTCAGGCGGATTATGTGGTGAATTTTTACAAGATCCTCTTCAGCATGCCCATGCTTCGTGCGATAACTTGGTGGGATTTCAGCGACAGGGGGGCGTGGATGAACGCACCGGCGGGGTTGTTGCGGAAGGACATGTCATCCAAGCCGGTCTACGATAGGTTGATGACGTTGATACATCATACGTGGTGGACGGACGCGGATAAGCACACCAACGCAAAGGGCGAGGCGGGCGTTCTCGCCTTCTATGGGGAATACACCATCACCGCATCCGACGGCAAGGGGCACGAGACGGTGACAAAGATCGATTTCCCCATGGAGTGCGGCGAGAAGACCGTGACGGTTCGTTTGCCATAGTGGGTCGCTCGGAAATACGTTGGAATCTTATGGCGGTTGCGGATGAGAAAGGTTGCGTATTGGCGATTAGGCGAGCACCTCCGGCTTGATCGTCCGTCAAATAAATGCCTGTTTCATTTGTGATGACCGATATGCAACCGCCAAAATAATCCATAGTGCTTCAATTGACTCCTTTTTCCTCTAAGATTGCAAGAATAGATTGTGCGCCGGAACTCGATATCTTCGAATTTAAGTCAAACGAATGTGATATTGAGACAAACGCGCTTACCACGAAGCCCATTTTCTCAAGTGAGGAGGCTTCATACGCGAGTGCGGAACCCTCTTTATTGAGTGCGGAAGCCTTGCAAATGGTTTGGGAGTGAGAACAAGAGAATGCTAAGGGATTCCATGGCGGAGGAGAGAACCGTTGCAAGGATCCGGGGGCGTATCTACGCGAGATACATCCCCGTTTATCCTCTCACAATCCCGTATACACCGCGCAGGGGTCAATTCCTCTTAGCATCATCCCTTGTCCTCGTGATTCGTGGGTCTTAACCGTGGGCTTGTCCTCTGGGTCGCGCATCTGGATGAGGAGGGTGGTGCGCGCCTCGCTGCTCACATTCACCCCCGAGCCGTGGATGGTGAGGTAGTTGAAGAAGAGAACGTCCCCGGCTTCCGCAGGGCACGCCACCGCCGCTTCTAGAGGATACTTGTCGATTGGAAGGTGCCACCCGCCTTCAGGACTGTGATCCAGCGGACCCTGAAGATGGCTTCCCGGCATCACCCTCACGCATCCCTTCTCCAAGGGCGCATCGTCGAAATGGAAGATCGCCGCCATCATGGTGTGCCTCTCGTGAGGGAAGTAGGGGTAATCCTGATGCATGGGGAAGGGGGATCCCTTTTCCGGCGGCTTGATGAACATCTTGTTGTGATGCAACTGCACATTCTCGGAGCCTATCAGTTGGGATGCGGCTTTGGTGAAACGGTCATCGGTCATCATCACGGTGAACGCGGCGCAGTAGAATTGCACATTGTGGCAGTGCTGGATAACGGTTTGCTTATCGCTAATGCCCTTGGCGCTGCCCCAGGTGGCGTCGAGATTGGCGGTGGCGCCGAGGCGGGCGATGAGGCTGTGGGACTCCTCCCGGTAGCTGGCGGCTTCCGCTTTGGTAAGGAGGCCCTTCACAAGCAGGTAGCCGTTGGCGCGATAAAACTTGATGTCGGTCTCTTGAAGCATGAAAATCTCCTTGAAATGCGTTTGATTTCCTCTCTACTACCGATTTCATGAGCCGTTTGCTTCAAATAAGGTAATCCCACTCGTTTTTTTATTCGCCAATTAATTTGATTCTTTCTCATTGCTTCGTCTCTAATGACTTTATGGAGCTCCGTGCGATATTGGAGAAACCGTGATTGGCTGCGAAGTCGCTGTCCATCGCTTTCTGCCTGCGAAGCGGGATCTTTTCGATGTTGGATATGTCCATGGTTCCGAATGTCGCCTGAAAGTGGATCAACGGCTCCAACATCCCCACGGTCAGCCATGGCAGCCACATCCGCACGCTGTGTCCGCGAGGAATGGAGAGCGTCATCGCCTCGATCTGCAATCCCGGCATCTTGTAGCTCATGGTGCGATCCAAATCCATCATCCGCAAGGAGTTGCCCTGAATCACGTGCGCGAAATTCCGGAATTGTGTCTCACCTGTTAGCAGATAGAGGCGATAATAATCGAATGTCTCCCTCGTCATGAAGTTATCGGCGCCGGAATGACCTGTTGCGATAAGGCTGATACCGACGGTCGAACGTCCCTTAGGGAAATCGCACATGGGATCATTTTTCGGCATGGGGATATTCCAGCCGTATGTCCACGTCTCTGTGAACCACGCCGCTTGAACAGCCGCCTTCAGGTAGCGAGAATCATGGGTGCCGTCGTAAAGAGCAAGAAAGGATTCCATCGCAACGGCGCCCGCCTCCTTGTCTGTAACGTTTGGGTTATCCGGGGTTCCCCCAACATAGGCGTAATGTCCATTCACCGTTTCAAGACCGTATTCACCGGCTTTTTCGGCGCAGTTCAGGAATTTTGCGTCGCCAGTGAGCAACGTCAAATTCACGAGAAAGGGGATGGGTTGAATCGTAGTGTCCTTTGCGAGGTTGATTGGTGCGCCGTTGAAATCATAAGTTCTGAAAAACGAGCCATCCTTGTTCTGGATTTTGACAAGCCAGTCGCCGAATTGATGCGCGAAACGAAGCCAGCCGGGGTGATTTTCACCGTGCGCCTTCGCAATATCCCACGCCCTCAGCACACCGTTCATTCCATCGGATGCCACCCGGAGGTGCATTGGATAGCCTCTCCATACGCGCGTGCTGTCGGGGGTGACATCGTACCAGGTGCGCAGAACGCCTGATGGGGTCGTGGCTTTTTGCACCCAAAAGTCGATGATAGCGGTGGCACTTTGAATCAGCTTTGCGTTGTGCGTATCGAACCCGTAACGCAAAACCATGGCGCAGGAGGGAATCTGTTGCCCGACGAATCCCATCTCTCCGCTCAGGGCTCCTTGCAGGGGAACGGCGCCTCCCGGCACGGTTAATTCAAAGGGGATGTCATCCACGCCGTCGTAGGGATGGCAAACTTCCGCAAGAAGATTCATGCAGTCGAGATAGGCTTTCCGTGTATTCGTTTGAGGCGCGACGGGGCGGTACTTCCGCCAAGCGATATTCCACGATGTCCTCACCGCATCGGGGTAGTCGCGCGTGCGGCTCAATTTCAAAAGGATCGAATACCTTTGCTCGAATCTCACTCTCACGGGGTGGAACCGAGAAGCCCATGGAGTGTTTTGACCTCCTTTCGGGACATACGTTCCTCTTCCCTCCGTGCCCGGATACCAAAAGCCGATGCCGGGGGTATGGTGATTCGTGACCCCCACCGAACCGAACTTCATCGCAATGTCGATAACGGGTCTTCTATCACTGTCTCCGGGAAAAGTGACCGGATCGCCATGGATGTGGATCAGCAGGAGGGTGGCGCCGTTCTCACGGTTTCGCATCATCACCAGAGGCAAAGGGATGCGATCCTCGCGGAAAAAGAGATCCTTGTCGCCAAGATTCGAGGCGAGGAAGTTCGGGGGGACATGGCTGTTTTGCTTGTACCATATTCCGGGAACCAGAAAATCGAAATCCCGCATTCCGCATTGCCTCTTCGCGGGCATGGTGAAACGGGTGGCGAACCCCCGGTCCTTTTCGGAAGCCGCGGATACCCTCACGCTTCTACTCATCACAATCGCATGGCTTTCGGCATCCTTGCGGAATAGGTCCGTGAAGATAAAAATGGAGCCATTTCCACTTTGAATTCGTCCAGCAGCCATCCATCCGTTCCTTATAGTGGTGACGGAGCTGTAGTCTCCGTGAAGCCAGTGTAATTCCCCGTGGGAGTCCGTAACCTCTACGGAGAGCGGGTATGGCTGCTCGAAAGGGAAGGAAACCTCTGTGCCGTTCGTTGCACTAAGTTCGATACCGTACCTTTCGGATGATTGACGAGGGAAGGATAGGCTGGTTACGCCTGAGAGGAGTGAACGCGAGGC
>JAJZOL010000220.1 GCA_021811565.1 bacterium
AGCTCCCCCCCAATCACCACCCATTCGGTTTGAGTTGGAAACCAAATGAAAATCGCCCACCTCCGAAGTGCCTTCGCCGTAGGTGCCCCTCACAGAACAGCCCACAAGCGCTGCGGCGGCGAGAACTTCCCGAATGCGCTCCATATATCTTAGCCCGGGCAGATGAAGCAACACACCCAAACGCACTCCCAATCCCACATTGCTCAGAGAGGACGTTAAATACCCAAATGTCGGACTCCATGCAAAGCGAATATGTTTCGCTATCTCTTCTTCGGCATTTTGCGCATATTTCTGTACTGATTTTACCTTAAGACCCGGAAAAATCGCCTGTATGCGCAGATGGTCCTCCTCGTTCACCATCACGCTGGTGACCCCATCACCCAAAATGAGAAGCGCTCTTCTCTTTACGGATAACGCCCAATCCCTGCTCACATATCGCCAAGCGACCAGATCCATCCGCTCTTCATCGGAGAGGCTGTCCGCATCAAGAAATGCAACGCCGCCAAACCCATATTCCATCCGAACGCTTACATCATGCATTAACTGCACAAATTGTTCCAACTCAAAATCGGTGGCGCTCCATGGGAATCTGCATCCATCGAGATTTCGCGCGATACGCAGGCGAGTGGATACCGCCACATCCCCATCATCTCCACTCTCACGAAGCCACACGGGGAGCGGAACGCTTTTATCGGACAATCGTATTAACTTGGCGGACGAGAAATCCATCAACGTTGCATCTTTCGTATCGCCGATTCCAATATCTCTCTAAATGTTTCATAGCAGGCAGGACAACCAGGTGCGCCGAATTCATTCAACTCCCCAATCGTCATTCCGCAGAAAGGGCATCGCAAGTCTGGGGATAGGGATGAAACATTCTCATCTGAAGTAAGAGATTGCGGCGATGCAAGCTCCAGAAAAAAACGAGGAAGATCAAAGGAACTCAATGAGTCTCCTTTAAACGAAACGGAGCGCAGACATGATTTGCATAAACGTATGGCGGGTGAACCGACCTGTGAATATTCGGCGAAAGCCTTGTTTGCACCGCATCGTTCACATTTTATGATTTGCAAAGACATCTCGTTTCAATCACGGTTCACCGCCCGCGATAACACCGTACAGAGACGCGATCACCAAGCGACGGGACCATCGGTCTCTGTACGTTTATGAAACTCCTCAATAAGTCGGTTTGTGAACACACCAGGCTTCCCCTCCCCGATGGTTCTGCCGTCCAATTGAACCATCGGAATCACCTCTGCGGCGGTACCGCTCAGGAAAGCCTCTTCGGCGCAATAGCAGTCGTATAACGTTATTACCGATTCCTCGCAAGGAATACCCAATTCGTTCGCGCAATCCATCACCGTGGCTCGGGTGATGCCGGGAAGCGCCCCCTGACTAGTGGGAGGGGTTTTAAGCTTGCCATCGACCACCAGGAACAGATTATCACCTGTGGCTTCCGCGACGTACCCCTGCATATTCAACATCAAAGCCTCACCTGCGCCAACTCTGTTAGCTTCCATCTTTGCAGCTATATTATTGATGTATCTTCCCAAGGACTTAATTTGCGGGTCGATGCAAACCGCAGGCGGCACTCGCGTGGAGGCGGTGATCACCTCCAACCCATTCTGATACATAGAAGCCGGATACAGACTCAATTGCTCGGTTGAGATCACGATCGTCGGCGGGGCGTCCTTCATGTGTTTCGGATCCAAGCCAAGCCCCACGCCTCTTGACACGGAGATACGTATATAGCCGCTTTCAACCTGATTGGCGGCGACCGTCTCAAGTACGGAATCGCAAAATGACTCCGGCGACATCGGCTTTTCGATTGCGAGAGATTTCAACGAACGATATAGACGGGCGACATGCTCCTCCAGACGAAAGATTCGTCGATTGTAGACACGAACGCCTTCGAACGCACCGTCGCCGTAAAGGAATCCGTGATCGTAAATGTTAAGGAATGCCTCCTCCCGGTTTATCAGCTTTCCGTTCAAAAAGACGTGTCTATTCATTATTCTTATCCTCTATCCGCTGTTGGAGATTCACATTGATGCGGACTAAAATCATGGTGTCAATCGAACAATCATTATCAAGCATGTACGGCTGAAGACCGCGTCCAAGAAGAATCACGCAATCATAATAACCGTCATAATACTTAAAATTATACCTTATATGGTGCGTTAGCGAAAGACGACGAAGAGGAATCAAAAAAGGGAGAGCATTACGCTCTCCCTTTGAACAATCCTTCAAAACCGGGCGGGATTGAAGCCTTGCGAAGAAGGCTGGTGTCGGACAAGGATCGGAACATCGACCTGAGATGAGAAGAATGAACGCGGAAGTTCGTTCCGCATCCCTCTCCAACATCCTTAGAAAGGAGGTGATCCAGCCGCACCTTCCGATACGGCTACCTTGTTACGACTTCGTCCCTCTCGCTCCCCACACCTTCGGCCGCTCTCCCCCTTGCGGGTTGAGCCACGGACTTCGGGTGCAGACAACTCAAGTGACGTGACGGGCGGTGTGTACAAGGCCCGGGAACGTATTCACCGCAGCTTCGCTGATCTGCGGTTACTAGCGATTCCGACTTCACGCAGGCGAGTTGCAGCCTGCGATCCGAACTGAGAACGGATTTCTGAGATTGCCTCCGTCTCGCGACTTCGGCTCCCTTTGTTTGCCGTCCATTGTAGCATGTTTGTAGCCCAGGATGTAAGGGCCATGCTGACTTGACGTCATCCCCACCTTCCTCCCGCTTGCGCAGGCGGTTCCCCAAGAGTTCCCGACTTTACTCGCTGGCAACATGGGGTGAGGGTTGCGCTCGTTGCGGGACTTAACCCAACATCTCACGACACGAGCTGACGACAGCCATGCAACACCTGTCTCGACGTCCCCTTGCGGGGAAAACCGGCTTTCACCGGCGAACGACGGATGTCAAACCCTGGTAAGGTTCTACGGTTAGTGACGTATTAAACAACATGCTCCACCGCTTGTGCGGGCCCCCGTCAATTCCTTTGAGTTTCAACCTTGCGGCCGTACTCCCCAGGCGGGATACTTAATGCGTTAGCTGCGGCACCGGAGGGGTCGATACCCCCGACACCTAGTATCCATCGTTTACGGCCAGGACTACCGGGGTATCTAATCCCGTTCGCTCCCCTGGCTTTCGCGCCTCAGCGTCAGGTACGGCCCAAGAAGCCGCCTTCGCCACCGGTGTTCCGACTGATATCTACGCATTTCACCGCTACACCAGCCATTCCACTTCTCCCTGCCGCCCTCAAGAGAACCAGTATGAGGAGCACTGCATGGGGTTGAGCCCCAGCCTTTCACTTCTCACTTAATCCCCCGCCTACGCGCGCTTTACGCCCAGTAACTTCGGACAACGCTCGCTCCCTACGTATTACCGCGGCTGCTGGCACGTAGTTAGCCGGAGCTTATTCAAGAGGTACCGTCATTCTTTTCTTCCCTCTTAAAAGGAGTTTACATCCCGAAGGACTTCGTCCTCCACGCGGCGTCGCTGCGTCAGGCTTTCGCCCATTGCGCAAGATTCCTAATTGCTGCCCCCCGTAGGAGTCTGGGCCGTGTCTCAGTCCCAGTCCGGCTGATCGTCCTCTCAGACCAGCTACCCGTCGTCGCCTTGGCAGGCCGTCACCCCGCCAACTAGCTGATAGGCCGCAACCCCCTCCCGAAGCCAGTCGCCTGGTTTAATCGCACGGGGATGCCCCCCTGCGACCACATCCGGTATTAGCACCCCTTTCGAGATGTTGTCCCGGTCTTCGGGGCGGGTTGGTTACGTGTTACGCGACCGTTCGCCGCTAAGTGCGTTGCCGCACCCCGCTCGACTTGCATTTCTTAGGCACGCCGCAAGCGTTCGTCCTGAGCCAGGATCAAACTCTCCGTAAAAATATCTCTCCGACGCGCCGATTGGACACGCCGGTGATTTTCGTTTGGAGTTTAAAAACGCGTCGACAATGCGACGCGTGACCCCGACCCTCGTCTCACCTGCTCTTCTTTTGTTTCCGCAAAGCTCTTCACTCGCCCGGTTTTCAAGGATCGTTCACTGAAAAACAGCGCGTCGGACCGTACCGTCCGAACGCCTCATCATACTACCGCCTTTGAGAAGACTTTGTCAACCCCCGCCCGATCTTTGTTTCTTGGAGACCCCGGCGAAGGGGACGGCTTCGTTCATTGGCGAAAGTAAAGTATACGCATTTCTTTCCCGTTTGTCAAGAGGTTTTTGAAAAATTTTCAAAAATATCTTCTTGACGGATTCCAATCCCCAACCGCAGAGACGAATACCATACCCAAACATATTCTGTTATGTTCAATACTCCACGTTTCCGCGCCATGCGTGATAGGTACAATGATTAAAATTTATCGTGGTAAAATATGTTTGCCACACTCTATTCATGGAGGGACGGACATGGGACATCGACTTATAAACGGGGATATCATCCTTTTTGGCGATGCGGACGACAACACCCTTAATCAGGCTCTCACTTGTCGCCGCTTTTTCGATGGCGTCTCTCTCATGGGCGATAATCACCTCGGATATAGCGTGCCAATCGGCGGAGTGATGACAAGCCGCACCCATATCTCCCCCTCAGCTGTGGGATACGACATATGCTGCGGAGTGACGGCTTATCGCCTGAGCGTCACAGAGCCTGAGATCAGCGGGAATCTACCAAAGATCGTGGACTCGATATGGCGTAGCCTCTCCTTCGGAATGGGACATGAAAACGAGGAAAAAGTAAATGATCCCCTATTCGATAGCCCAATGTGGAATGAGCCTCTAGGCCTGAGGCTGAAGGATTTGGCTCAGAATCAGTTGGGAACCTTGGGATCCGGCAATCATTTCGTGGACGTCTTGGCGGACGAGGAAAACCGGATATGGGTGGCATGTCACTTCGGATCGCGAGGTTTCGGACATAAAATCGCCGAGGCGTTCCTTGCTAGGGCTGGCGCGAATGGTGACAACATATATGCCGATCCGGCTCTCCTGGAACTGGGAACGGCTGACGCTGAGGAGTACATCGCTTGGATGGAACTCGCCGGAAAATACGCATACGCGGGTCGACGGTGGGTTTGCGACCGGGTAAGCGCCATAGTCGGCGGCGAGATCATGACGCGAGTGGAGAACCACCATAACTTCGCTAGCTTGGAGCCCATTCCCGACGGTTCCGGATCGCACTGGGTCATGAGAAAAGGCGCAACTCCCGCCTCCCCGGGCCAAATTTGCTTCATCGGGGGAAGCATGGGCGATGACAGCGTAATTGTGGAGGGGGTGCATTCCGAGGATTCCGAGGCGTCGTACCATTCCGCTCCTCACGGAGCCGGAAGGGCGATGAGTCGGAATCAAGCAAGGGGGAAAATCAATCGCAAAACCGGAAAGGTGATCTCGAAGGGGCTCGTTTCAAGACAGGACATGGACGAATGGCTCCGGAACAAGGGGGTGATTCTGCGCGGCGGGGATACGGACGAGGCGCCTCAGGCGTACAAAAGGCTGGAGATGGTACTGGCTAATCACTCCAATCTGAAGGCGCTCCATAATCTTCGACCGCTCTGCGTCGTGATGGCTGGCAGAGAGGTATCCTTGCGGGACCCTTACAAGGATTGAGAGGTTTGAAATCCCGGATTCCCAATCCGACATTTTCGGCGTCAAACGAAATTGGGGTATACTTTTAACACCGTTTCCCATGAGAGACAATCGGGTTATCCCTCACGAATGAGGCTGTTCTATCGATTCCATGCGTCTCTTACAACCTGGATGAAGTGGGAATTTGGGCGGATAGCTCAGTTGGCAGAGCGCTTCGTTTACACCGAAGATGTCGGGGGTTCGAGTCCCTCTTCGCCCATCCTTGAATATGCAGGGAGATAAACTGCAAAAGCTTATCATTGTTTCCAGAGAGGAAAAAGAAATCCTCTGAAAGAGATTCCCCAACCCATCAGGTTTCATCCGTGCAACCAATAGACGTATCCCCGGGGACGAAGGTGTACAACACACCCACGCCCCGAGACCACGCAATGGAACCAGAGTGGAATTGAAACATGATCTGACCGGCTTTGCGTCCCTGCGTCTTTGCGTTTTTATTCGAACTATCGTGGAGTTAAAACGAAGCTTCGGTTTTTATAACATTCTGTTTCATTGCTCGGAAGCAAAAAATCCCTCCCGTCACTTGCATATATGAATCATAACACGGTACCATATCGCATAGAGTTAACGTCGTTTCTCATTTTTTTCGAGGTTGACAACCCCCATTTTACGCGTGGGATTAACGATTTAAAATCAAAATTGTTATCTTCGTTTTCACTAAAAGCTCGGGGGGTCGAATGCCTCATCGATCATTTTTGAATATACGGCGGATGGGATTGCATATGCTTATCATTATTTCCAAATTCAATCGCAACTCCTCCCTTGGTTCGCCTTTCCTACTCCCTAATTCTCCGAAATCATAAACGAAATGGATAACACACCCTCATTTGGATGGAAAAAATGGGTTTTCGCAGCTTTATTGATGAGTTTCCTTGGCTGCATTCTGTTGATCGCCGACTGGACATTCTGGCATGAATACTCCCTGATAAGAGCGGAGAAGATTTCGGACCTCGAAAGCATTTCCCGCATGAAATGCGATGAAATCCAAACTTGGCGGAGAGAGAGAATCAATGACGCCGTCACCGAGGCTGCCGATCCATTTCTCAGGAGTGCATTGGCGAATTGGATATCTCATCCGACCGATCCGCTTTTGAAAAAAGAGATTACAGAGGAGTTGCGGGATGAGTTTTCCTGGAACCAGTATCTCAACGCATTCATCACCAATTCCGCCGGAAAGGTATTGCTCGCCATTCACCCAATGCATGGTAGTCTGGGCATTGCCGGGAACCATCTCGTCGAAAAGGCGATCAACAATCGGCGTGCCGTGTTCGGAGACTTCACCAAGGATCCCCGAACAGGCGACATCCACATTGACTTGATCGCTCCCATCCTGAGACCAGGAGGCAATCCCCTTGCAGCGTTGGTTCTTCGTCTCAACCCTCAAGCCACAATCTATCCGTTGATCGAAACATGGCCGACGAAAAGCAAAACCGCTGAGACCCTGCTTGTTGAGAAACAAGGCGGCGACGCCGTATTTCTCAACACCGTGCGTCACTCGACACTTCCTCCGATGACAATGCGAATCCCATTATCCCGTTTCCATATTCCAGCCGTTCGAGCCGTACTTGGTGAGACGGGGATATACGAAGGCCCCGACTATCGCGGTCATGAGGTGGTGGCGGATATCCGCGCACTCAAACCTACTCCTTGGTTCATGGTGGCGAAGGTGGACAAGAGTGAAATCCTTGCGGATGTGCGTTACTGGAGGGATGTGGTCATAGTGGTGACGCTTCTCGCGATGGTGGTCGCCTCTATCGGAACCGCTCTCCTCTACATCCATCACGACAGACTATTATACCGCGCCTATTACCATTCCGAGAGGGAAAGAGCCTCCGCTTTGGAGGAGATCCGTGCCACATTATATCACATCGGGGACGGCGTCATTGCAACGGACTCTCAGGGCTGTATTACCAGGATGAACCCTGAGGCCGAGAAGCTTACAGGGTGGAGCGAAAAAGACGCGGCAGGAAGATCCCTTCAGGAAGTCTTCAATATCATTAACGAGATCAGCAGGATGAAGGTGGATAATCCTGCGTCAACGGTGTTAAAAAACGGAGCGGTTGTCGGATTGGCAAATCACACCACCCTCATTGCGAAGGATGGATCCGAAAGGCCCATCGCGGATAGCGGGGCGCCAATACGCAACCCGGAGGGCGGCATAACGGGAGTCGTTCTAGTCTTTCGGGATCAAACCGAGGAACGGCGTTTGCAGGATTACAATCGCTGGCTGGCATCCATCGTGGAGCATGCTACAAACGAAGTGTATGTCTTCGACGTGGACACTCTGCATTTCAGTTACGTGAACAGGGCGACGCAAGAGAATTTGGGATACTCCTTCGAGGAGATGTGTAAACTCACCCCCTTGGATATCAAGCTGGAGTTTACAAAAGAGAGATTCATGCAGGCGATTGCTCCGATCCTATCCGATGAGACAACCTCCTTGGAGTTGGAAACTCTCCATTTGCGCAGCGATGGCACAACTTATCCTGTTTGGCTGTCCCTGACAAAAATGGATACGGGCGGTAAGGGGGCAATTATTGTCATCGGACAGAATATCACGGAATATAAAAAGATGGAGGATCAACTACGCCAGGCGCATAAGATGGAATCCGTCGGCAGACTCGCGGGCGGTGTTGCACATGATTTCAACAATATGCTTGGTGTCATACTGGGGCACGCCGAAATGGCGCTGGAACAAATGGATCGAGGAAAACCCGTCCATGACCATCTGAATGAGATTCTCAAAGCCGCTAAACGATCCGCGGATTTGACCAGGCAATTGCTTGCGTTCGCCAGACGACAGACCATAAACCCCGTGGTTCTCGATTTGAATGAAACGGTCGCGGGAATGTTGAATATGCTTCGCAGGCTTATCGGAGAGGACATCGAACTGATATGGAAACCGGGGCGTTCGCTCTGGCATGTCAAAATAGACCCCGCGCAGGTGGACCAAACACTGATGAATCTGATCGTCAATGCACGCGACGCCATATCGGACGTGGGTTCCATCACCATCGAAACTTCTAACGTGGTATTGGACGAAGTTTACTGCGAAACCCATGCAGGAGCGCCGCCAGGTGAATATGTCCTCCTGGCCGTAAGCGACACCGGAATGGGCATGGACAAGGAGACTCTCGATCACATTTTCGAACCCTTCTACTCCACCAAGGAGGTCGGTAAAGGCACCGGACTGGGTCTGGCGATGATTTACGGCATCGTCAAGCAAAATCACGGATACTTGACCGTGTACAGCGAACAGGGAAATGGAGCGTGTTTTAAAATTTACCTTCCACGAACCCAGGATACCAAGGGGGATATGAAAGACGCTGCAAATGATAAAGTGACTGCAGGAGTGGAAACCGTTCTTGTGGTGGAGGACGAGGAGGCGATATTAAACCTCTCCAAAGCTATTCTCGAACAGCAGGGATACATGGTAATCGCGGTCTCCACGGCGAATGAAGCGATACGTTGCGCGGAAACTCATTCCGAGCCTATTCATCTATTAATAACGGATATCGTGATGCCTGATATGAATGGGAAAGAGCTTGCGCAAAGGATCGGCGCAATTCGCCCTAAGATCAAAGTTCTCTACATGTCTGGCTACACGGCAAACTCCATCGAACACAGGGGAGTGCTTGATAAAGGCATGCATTACCTGCCGAAACCGTTCTCCATCAGGACTTTCGCCGAAAAGGTTCGAGAAACGCTGGATTCATGAAATCACTTGGAATGAAAGCCATCACGGGGAGGATCATTGGAGTCTCCTTTTTTGCTGGTGAAGGTCCAATGCTTATTCGCGAAGAAGTTCCAGAATGTAACGATCACTGTCGCAACAATGAAAGCGCAGAACCATTCAGGACGGGAAGGATGTTGATATTCCCAACGCCGGGTGATTAGAAAAAAGACGCCTTTCATCATCGTCAGGTTGATCAACCATCCGATGATATTGACGCCGAAAAACATCATATACTGCTCATGATGCTTACGTTTGCCGATTGCTTGAAACGTCCAACGTTGATTCCAATAAAAACCATTCGTCACGGCAAGACTAAAAGAGATGGTTCGCGCAATCACCCACCAAATATGGAAAATCTCGAAAGTTAAAAGATAGGACACACCTGCATCAATAAGAAAGCTGCTTGCACCCACAATGCAAAACTTTACAAATTGTATCACCGTCGGACGACGGAAGTATGTAATCGCTTCAGACATCATCATGTATCGCTAACTCATTTCAGCTTTCCGTTAATATACCCAAGACGCAATTTATTCTACCTCAGTACATCCTCCTCAATGTAAATATTTTCACTCCTGCAGTATTCTCCACAGCTCCTTGTAGCATTTCAGGAAAGTCACTCCGTCTTCCGGGGCGATAGGAGAGCCAATTTCGCAAAGCGTGTAAACATCCCCGCCCCTCCGGTTCAACAGGATGAAAAGTTCCTTCCAGGGGTAGTTATTCCATAATTCCGTGATATGACAGCATCTGATGAAAGGCTCAAGCAATTTGAATGATTCTATCACAGAGCCATTGATCACATCTGTCGCATTGGAGTTCCAAGTGACTCCCACATTCCCGCCGCCGCAAACATCCATGATTTTACGAGCAATCGTCGGCTCCTGAGTCCTTCGACCGTGCACCTCCATCCATATCTCCACCCCATGGTCGGAGGCGATCCTTCCGCACTCAGCGATGGACTCTCCAATTTGAAGGATGGTTCTTTCCGCCGGGATATCATCCGGCAGATCGTTTGGCCTCACTTTGACTCCTCTTGCTCCGATGTCCTCCGCAAGACGAATGAAATCCTCGCAAATTGAGATGTTTCGCCTAACCTCTTGGGCGTCAGGCGAATGAAACTCACAAGTTGTTCCGAGGCTGATCTGACTTACTCCCGCATCCATGCACTTTCCGCGCACATCGCGGCGGCTTTCGAGAGTGAGCGAGGGTTCCACACCATGAGCGTGCCCTGTTCGAAACTCCACTCCTTCGATCTCCGTTTTTTTGCAAATGGAGAGCAATGTGTCCAGATTCCAATCCCTAGCTACATTATAAGTAACAATGCCAAGATGCATCATCTGTTTCCGTCACCTCGTTATCTAACTGATTTATAGCAAAGTTCACCCGGATAATGTCCTCAAGGCGGTGGAAAAGGGTAAAATATAGGATATGTATCAATTCAGCCCTTTCCTATTAACCCAATCCTAGCACCACGGGCGGAGAATCGTGTTACCGGAACAATCCTATCTGACACTATATCAGCTTAACCAAACGATTCGTGAAACGCTGGAGGATCGATTCAGCCAACCTTTATGGGTGATCGCCGAAATATCCGAGACCAGCGTAAGCCGCGGTCATATGTATCTCACGCTGGTGCAAAAGGAGGGGGACGAGATCATTGCGCAAAGTCGCGCCACCATCTGGGCGTCCCGAACATATCTCTTACAGCAGTTTACCCAAATAACCCGTGAAAACCTACGGAAAGGGATGGAGATTCTGCTTTTAGCCACTGTGAGATATCATGAAAAATACGGGCTGACTTTGGATATACAAAACCTGATGCCGGAATTCACCCTTGGC
>JAJZOL010000183.1 GCA_021811565.1 bacterium
TGTGTGGATAATATTATTTACAATGGTTGAGAGTTGCCATCACCTCAGTCAAACAAAATGAAGAACAAAGTAAAATGTGCGACGAGAATGAGCTTTTCACGGCCGCCTTGGGCGTGCACATCCACTATCAGGTGAAAAAGATGGAATTCAACCTTGACGAGGGAGAGCTTCACATACATATCCACGTCCCCTCATCATTGCATCCCATGGGGTAATCACACCGATTTCCGGCGTCGCAAGGGTTTGTATTCCTCCCGGCTCTCACACTGAAGACGAGAATACTTGCGTGATGGCGAAGCAGTGCTTGAGGACAATAAGCGGCATCATCATTCGGGCGTCGCCATGATGATGCGGGAGCCTGAATTTTAATTTCATGTCCTCGCCTTTCGAAAAAAAAGATAGTAAAACGGGGTGCTGCCGTACCTATATATGGAAAACGAATCGGATAAGATCGGCTTTTCAGCCAAGGCGGGATGACTTTTTTTATCTCCGAAGAATCCTTGGGTTCGTTTGGTAAAAAAAGAGAGTTTCCTTTTTTAATGGGTTTCGAGTGGCGATATCGGGTCGAGCAGGAAAAGACTGGTGAATACGATTAAAGCTCATGCCGCGCGGATACTTGATTGCCTCCCGGATCATCTTGCAAGCGGCTCGTTGGAGGGATTCACTCTGTCATCCAAGCTGCGAAGACGAATGCCAGGGGCTATAACAAAACGATTATTTACCTGATCGCGGGAAAACTCGATTTTGTGTTATCCGTGTGATAGAGCGAGGAACAGCAAATAATATTATCAACGCGATGTAGCGAGGAGCCAGTAAAATGATTGGGTGATATTCAGACTTTCAATTCGCAGGTAGGATTGTTGGCTCAACGTGTGAGGAGTGTAAACATCCAAGGGGGATCGTAGAACTGTCAATTCACATAAGTGATTAAGCTGGACTGGTTGCGACGAGTTCATTACTCTTGCGGAATCTCTCCGTCAGCTTCAATCACCTGCCACCGCTCAGTGTGATATAGACCAAACCAATGTTTGATCTCTCTTTTTTGAAGAATGAGGCGATAGTTTGATTTTATCCAGTCAATACCCGAGGAGTCGCCCATTTGTGTTACATCCGCTGTGAAATCCACTGTGGCGGTGGAACTGTTTGCGGAGACCCTCAAATTGCTTATGTCTATTTTAATCGGCTCCGACCCCGCCTGTTTGTACAGTTGGACAAGCAATAATCGACATTGAGCCGTGTCTCTCCCGAAAATACGGGCGTCAGGGGCGCATAAGTTCATCAATCCGTCGATATCTCGATTTTGAGCGATTGCGCAGGCATTATCCAGCCATTGCTGAGCGGTGATCTGATCCATAGGAGGCGCTTTTTTGTTAAGACGGCTCAATAGAGGCAGTGAGGCAAGGATGAGAAGAATTACCGCGACGATGATAATGACTATTGATGAGCGTTGCATGGGATGCGCCGTCCTTTCCACTTGTTACTGAGATGGACTGTCTGGAAACACTTGGTATGTCATCATTCCGGATTTAATTGAATGTCTCTTTGAAGGTATTCTATCAAAACGATTGCCTATTTGGATATGCAAGAATGCTCTTCCCCTTCATATGAATGGGATCATGATAATCATACAAGGAATCATACTCAATGAACGGATATCCGTCAAGCCAAATAATAACCGTCCCCTCTGAATGGAAGGATGTCATGGACGCCATTCTGAAAACGGGAGGGGTGGTAATGGTGATTGGGGATACTGATTGCGGGAAAACCACGTTTAGCATGTCGCTTGTCAACAGTGCATTGGCAAGTAAGATGAGCGTAGCGGTTGTTGATTCAGATGTGGGGCAATCCGAAATCGGACCGCCCGCCTGTGTTGGTTTAGGCTTTCCGACCGATCAGATTCGCTCGCTTGGAGAGATCGTTGCGACTGAGAAGGCTTTCGTGGGAACCACAAATCCGGCTATGAGAATCCCTGAACTTCTTGTGGCGACGGAGAGGATGGTCATGAAGGGATTGGGGCGAGGGGCG
The DNA here is from genome assembly GCA_021811565.1 of bacterium. Classification (GTDB taxonomy): domain Bacteria; phylum Armatimonadota; class Chthonomonadetes; order Chthonomonadales; family CAJBBX01; genus DTKV01. Next base: position 2,026 of record JAJZOL010000183.1, read on the forward strand.
GATATTTTATTATTGGACACCACCGGTTTTGTGAAGGGCTCCATTGCAAGACGCTTGAAATGTCTCAAGGTGGATTTGGTTCAGCCACGACATATCGTGATATTGCAGAGAAACGATGAGTGCGAAGCGATGATATCCCCATACATTCACAATAGGCATATGCACCTGCACCGCCTATCTCCTTCTTCGGACGCAAACTGGAAATCCTCTTTTCTGCGCACGGAGAGGAGAAGAGCCAAATGGATCAGGGCGTTCGAGAATGCTCACGTCATAGAGATGGAATGGGAGCGATGCCCGTTCCGAGGGGTCTGGCTTGGAGCCGCAAAGCCTTACCCGCCGTTGGAGTTGCGAGAAATATCGGAGATTATTCGGGCGCAAGCCTATCATGCGGAGGAGCAGGCTGGTACACTGCATGTGATCGTGGACAGGATACCTCTGGAGGAGAGAGCACGAGAGGGTATGGATCGCAGGTATCCCAATCTGCGCTTCTCGTATGTCAGCGCCGAAACTTTAAGGAGATTGCTCGTGGGCGTTCACGATGTGGAGGGAAAACTGCTTGGTCTGGGATTGATCCAGTATGTGAGCTTTCGCAAACGAATAATCGGTGTCCTGACGCAAGTTCCCACACCTTCCGCCGTGGGGAGTCTTTTTTTCGGCGCCATACGTGTGCATCCGGATGGGAACGAAATCGAGATGGTTCCGCGATTGTAATGAATGAAAAACCCCGGGAAAGATTTGGGAGATCGATACACCGTGAACTTTTGCTGCTTGACATATCCCGTCAACATATGATACACTATGCACGCTTTTAGAGATGTTCATACGGGGGTGTAGCTCAGACCGGTTAGAGCGCCTGCCTGTCACGTAGGAGGCCGCGAGTTCAAGTCTCGTCATCCCCGTTCCTTAATGGTTTTTTAGTTTATTTAGGGGCGCTTTTCAGGCGTCCTTTTATTTTTGTTCTATCGCCGCATTCCTTGCCTTATTTTGCGAATGATGCGGATACAAGCGAATCCATGCAACTTTTTCCCCTTAAATTACGTCTATATGCCAGACAAATTAGCACATAAACCCAAGCTGAAGAAATGATTGCAGGACTGTAAGGAAATCCCTCTTGTATCATGCGTTTCGATTCGCGCATCCTACGGCTATAATGTTAACAGCGAGTCCACGATTGGATGAAAGGAGAGCGTTTTGATGCCTGGCAAAGCAGCGAATAAGACATCCGAAACTACGGAATTAAACTCAATCGCCGAAAAGGAGGACACTCCCATGACGGAGCAAGAAGAAACCCAAGATATCCCGGAGGATATCGCTCAATCCACCAATCAGATTGCGGAAGCCCACGACGCATCGGATCAGGTATCCCTTAAACGCAGGATGCCGGACAGATTGAAGAAATACCTTTTACGCGTTGGGGGCAATAAGTTTTATCTCCCTGCGGCGTATCGGATCGTTTGGTTCAGGGACGAGTATCCGGATTGGGGCGTGATCACCAATCTCATAGAAGGCGGGCACGCCGCAGGATACGCCACGGTTCAAGCCACGGTGCAAAATCCCGACGGGCGAATCATCGCTTCAGGTATCAAGACGGAATCCAAACAAGACTTTCCAGCCGGATGGGTTGAAAAGGCGGAGACAGGAGCCATTGCCAGGGCCCTCGCAGTGGCGGGGTTTGGAACGCAATTCACCCCGGAGTTGGATGACGATACGGATCATCCGGCGGATAGTCCCCATGGCGGAGCGAACTCGAGAACCAATATGAATGGAACGAGAGTGGATACTTCGCAGGAGAAATCGGTGAAGGGAAATCGAAAAACCCCGGGAAAGAGCGCGGGCGAAATCTGGAACGGACCCGGTTTATGCCCCGATTGTCACGCTCCGGAGGGGAAGAAACATAGCAACTCTTGCTCCTATTCGCCCGATTAAGCCTCCATGATGATGGCTATACAGCGTAGCAGCGATTGGTAGTATGTATATCACAAAAAAGGTGCGCCATTCAAAAAAACGAAAATAGGCGCACCTAGTCATTTACGTGTTGTTTACAGACCGGGAAGTACTCCGGGGATAATGATCGTCTCGTCGCGCCCCGGTCCTACGGATATGGAAGCGATAGGTATGCCAATCAGTTCCTCCACGCGCTTAACATATTGGGCGCATTCCTTTGGCAGGTCATTCATGTTGCGAGCCTTGCTAAGATCGCCGTCCCATCCTGGAAGTTCCTCGTATACCGGCTCGATATTGGATATGTGAGCCATATCCTGCGGCATGTTGCATGTTTCAACGCCGTTGATCTTATACGCCACCCCGATTTTCACCCTCTCCAAACCGCTCAACACATCCAAATGCCCCAGAGATAGGCAGGTCATACCGTTAATTCGTGCGGAGAACCTCAACACAACGCTGTCGAGCCAGCCGCATCTTCGTGGGCGGCCGGTTGTGGTACCGTATTCGTGACCGCGTTCCCGGATATAGTCTCCAGTGGCGTTAATCTGCTCCGTCGGGAATATACCTGCGCCAACCCGAGTCGTATACGCCTTGGCGATTCCTATCACCGCATCGATATCCGTAGGTCCGATACCGGTTCCGAGGCATGCCGCGCCCGCAATGGGGTGGGATGATGTGACATAAGGGTAAGTGCCGAAATCGATGTCGAGAAGCGAGCCTTGAGCTCCCTCGAAAACTATTCCGCCATCCTTGCGAGCCTCCCAAACAAGAGCGGAGGTGTCACAGACGTAGGGGCGTAAAACCTCGCCGAAGATTTTATAACTATGTAAGATTTCCTCCATGTCCAGAGGTTCTCCGCCGAATACAGCGGTGATAATCTTGTTTTTTTCCGCCGCTACATCCCGAATTCGCTCTTCGAGTTGCTTTGCGTCCATCAATTCGTGCATGCGTATACCGACTCGCGCCGCTTTGTCCGCATAAGCCGGTCCGATGCCGCGCCCGGTGGTTCCGATGGCGCTCTTGCCCTTGCGTTTCTCCTCCAATTCGTCCATGGCGCGATGCCACGGCATGATGACATGCGCACGAGGGGATATGTGCAGGTTGTTCACACTTCGGTTACGCGATTTCAGGTCATCAATCTCTTTTATCAGCACTTCGGGATCGATCACAACACCGTCCGCAATGATGCAGGAGACCGTTGGATTGAGGATGCCGCAGGGTACAAGATGGAATTTATATGTCTCACCATCCACCGTGACCGTATGACCGGCGTTGTTGCCTCCGTTAAAACGGACAACCATACACGCCTTTTGAGCCAAGCGGTCCACGATCTTCCCTTTTGCCTCATCGCCCCATTGGGCGCCCACAACCACGGTATTCGCCATCAAAGTAGTCCTCTCAAATAAAGAATGGATAGCGCGGAGCTATCCATTCAAGATATTGGGGTATTCACTTAACCTATTATGGTGCATTCGACGTAAAAAGTCAAGAAGTCGAATTGCCTCATCGAAAATCCACGCGAAAGGGGAACGTCCCCTCAGGACAAAATCGACATGAATCGCATGAATGTGTTTCGCCCAAGAATGAATTGGATAAGCTGGTCGCCTCGCGTATATTGTTTCTCGAAAGATGGGGAATGGCTGATGACGAAGGCGAAACTTGACGCTGCACTTCCAGTTTGGTTAAACTGTATGACATGCATGAGGAAAATTCCGAACAAACAAATACCGATTTCATCCCCCGCACTCCCTTGATGCAGCAATATTTCATGGCGCGCATGGAGCGCCCAGGTGTGTTGCTGATGATGCGTGTGGGGGATTTTTACGAGTGCTATGGCGAGGATGCGGAGACGATCGCCCAGGCAATCAATATCACCCTGACCAAACGTGAGGATGGGGGGCGGGTAATCCCGATGGCGGGAGTTCCGTATCACGCCGTGGAGAGATATGTGGCGAAGCTGATAATGCAGGGATTTCGCGTGGCTCTGATGGATCAGGTGGAAGACCCCAAGAAGGCGAAGGGTTTGGTGAAGCGTCGTGTGACGCGTGTGATGACTCGCGGAACGGTGTTCGAGGATGCATTGCTTGATTCCAAGTCCAATAATTACTTGGTGGCGGCGGTGGTGGGCGATCCGGTTGCGGGCTTGGGAGTGGCGGACGTATCCACGGGGGAGTTTCTAACGACAGAGCTAGACGGCGAGAACAGGAAGGAAAAGCTCATCGAAGAGATATGTCGACTTGAACCCGCAGAGGTATTAGTCCCCGAAGGAGATGAGGAGTTAGCGGATATGATCCGTCAGTTATCCGACGCCCCCATTTCCTATTACACTCCTAAGAATCTGCACCGCTCACGATCCGCATATGATGTGCTCACCCGCCATTTCGGCACACCATCCCTCAGGGGCTTTGGCTGCGAGGAATACACCTTCGGCTTACAGGCTGCGGCATTGGTGCTTCAATACCTTCAGGAGACGCAATCCGGGGCGTTATCTCATATCACATCGCTTAGTGTCTATTCCACCAGAGAGTTCATGACATTGGACACCGCCACACGGCGGAATTTGGAATTATGCGTTTCGCTTTCGGAGGGGGGGAAGGGCAAAACTCTTCTGGGGGTGTTGGACTCCACACTGACACCGATGGGCGGAAGATTATTGAGACGATGGCTGGAGGAGCCGCTCCTTGAGGTGTCGAAAATCACCAGCCGTTTGGATTTGGTGGAGATTTTCACCAAGGACGAGATACTCCGAGGGGATATTCGCGAGTGTCTCAAGGGCATTAATGACGTAGAGCGTCTTGTCTCAAGATGTTGCGCAGGTTTGGCGAACGCGAGGGATTTGATCGGATTACGGGATTCGTTAATACGAATTACGCCTTTGCGGGAAAGAATAAAATCCGTTGCTTCAAGGCATTTTAACACGCTTTTGCAGCAACTTGGAGAATACCAAGCACCCAACAATCCTCTTGAGGTGATGGAGAAATCGCCAACGCCGAATTGCGCGGAGGATGTGGCGAATTATATAAAAAGCGCGATCAATGATGATCCTCCGACAAGCTTGCGGGAAGGGGGATTGATACGTTCCGGGTACTCGTTGGAACTGGATGCTTTGCGAAGTTCCGCATTGGAAGGCAGGAATTGGATCGCCAATTTGGAATCCAAGGAGCGAGAGAGAACCGGTATATCCTCATTAAGAGTGGGGTATAACGCCGTATTCGGCTATTTCATCGAGGTCACGAAGGCGAATCTATCCAAGGTTCCCGAGGACTACATTCGCAAACAGACCACCGCAAACGGTGAACGGTACATCACCTCGTCGTTGAAGGAGTATGAATCCAAAGTTCTTGGGGCGGATGAGAAGTCGATGGACTTGGAATACAATCTTTTCCTCGATATTCGGGAAAGGGTTTCCGAATCCGCATCGAATCTGTTAGCGGTCGCCAGAGCCATATCCATCGTGGACGCGCTATCCTCTCTCGCTGAATCCGCAGTGAGGAACCAGTATGTCCGTCCTGTGGTGAACGATGACGGGGTTATCTCCATAAAAGCCGGAAGACACCCCGTGGTTGAACGAATCGAGGGGGCTGGGCGTTTCGTACCGAACGATTGTCTCTTGGATTGCGATGAGAACCAACTTCATATCATCACCGGACCGAATATGTCCGGAAAATCTACGGCGTTGCGGCAGGTGGCTTTGATAACCCTTATGTCGCAAGTCGGTAGCTTTGTTCCGGCGGATGAAGCGACCGTCGGGGTTGTTGATCGCATATTTACGCGTGTCGGAGCGCATGATGAACTTGCCAGCGGGCAATCCACATTCATGGTGGAGATGAATGAAACCGCCAATATCCTCAACAACGCCACCCGGCGAAGTCTTGTGGTGTTGGATGAAATTGGAAGAGGAACCAGCACCTACGACGGTCTTTCCATCGCCTGGGCGGTTGCGGAATACTTGACGCAAATCGGATGCAAGACGCTATTCGCCACTCATTACCATTACATGAACGATTTGGCGAAGAGCTCACCGAAGGTGAAAAATTATAGGGTGGCGGTGAAGGAGCAAGGCGATCATATCATCTGGCTCCATAAACTGATTCCCGGGGGGACGGATCGAAGTTACGGAATACAGGTGGCGCGCATGGCAGGAGTCCCACCGGAAGTGATTGATCGCGCCAAGGAGATTTTGAAGGGGTTGGAGAAAAATTCGGTGAGAAACGCGACGGGTGATTTACTTGGCGGCGTGACGGATATCCCGGTATCGAAAAAAAAGCTGCAACTCACGCTTTTCGAAGCTGAAAAACATCCGGCAATCGAAATGTTGGAAAGTCTTGATATCCCCGCCCTTACGCCGATAGAGGCTCTCATGAAATTGGATGAGCTGCAGAGGATGGTTCGCTAAGCGCTTGCGGGTGCGGCGGTATTGCCGTGATGCGTGCGTGCAAGTGATTGGTCTTATAACCTATTTGAATCAAGGAATGGATTTTGGATAATCAGATTTTTTTATTGGATGAAAATACTGCGAACCGAATCGCAGCGGGGGAAGTGGTCGAACGCCCCGCCTCCGTAGTCAAGGAGTTGACGGAGAACGCCATAGACTCCGGAGCGCGCCATATCGTCATTCATCTGGATGATGGAGGGAAGAAACGCATCTTGGTGGCGGATGACGGGTGCGGGATGGGGCGAGAAGACGCGGTGCTATCGCTTCAACGGCACGCCACGTCGAAAATCCGCTCAGCCGACGATCTTTTTTCCATTCGCACCTTGGGTTTTCGCGGGGAGGCGTTGCCCAGCATCGCCTCTGTTTCACATTTCACTCTTGTCACAGTCCCTATTGACGAAGTCACCGGCACTCGTATTGTGGTTAATGGTGGCGATATTGAGAGCGTGGAGGATACTGGCGGGCCGCAAGGAACCTCAGTTGCGGTGGAAGAGCTGTTTTACAATACTCCCGCAAGACTGAAATTTCTCAAAACCAACTCCACGGAGTTGTCGCGATCCATTGAAATGGTAAGTTGTCTGGCGATTATTAATCCTCACATCTCATTTAAGCTGATACATAACAATCAGGAGGTTGTATCCTCTCCCGGAAACGACGATCCTCTTGCCGCGATTTCGGCTATTTGGGGAAGAGATATCGCGCGAAAAGCTATACCCATTCAATATGAGGCGAATTCCATTCGAATTCATGGCTATCTATGTCCTCCCGATATGAACAAGCCGGGACGTTCGCATGAACTTTTTTTCGTGAATCGACGCCCGATCAAAAATCGCCTGCTGGGTCATGCCTTGGAAGAATCATTGCGATCATTAACACCCGAAGGCAGATTCCCGATCTGCGCGATATCCGTTGACATCGAGCCCAACATGGTGGATGTCAACGTGCATCCCACAAAGTTCGAAGTGAAATTTCTCAGGGATTCCGAGATGCACCACGCTGTTAGTCAGGCGATCAAGCAATCCTTGCTGAATTTCGGCATGGTGCCGGAGATGCGGCTTTCTTCAAATGCTGATGGAATGCCCTCCCCTCCCGTGTCCAAGGCGAATCCATCCTTTCAAGGCGGTTGGGGATTGCAAACCTCCATCCCCCGAAACGATTCAAGGGAAAGATTCCAATCAGCGATAGACGCGTTTGCGCCTATTGCTTCGGTGTTTGGAGGCGTAACCTCGAATATTGCGGGGGAAGGCGGAGTGGATTCCATGGATCCTCCGAACGTGGACGCTTTCGCTTCCATGGCCGAGGAATCGCTCGAACGTAAGCCCTTCAAGGAGAAATTAAAAGGGTTCAAAGTACTTGGACAGGCTATCAACACCTACATCATCGCACTGACGGAACAGGGTATCGCTATAATTGATCAGCATGTGGCGCATGAACGCGTTCTTTATGAAAGACTGACGGTGTTGCGCGCCAAACAGGGGGTGCCTGTGCAAAGATTGGCTATTCCTATCACCCTGTCCATGGGAGCTGCGGAAGCCACGCTGCTAAAGCAAAGGCTTGGGGATTTCGCCGAAAATGGATGGGATATAGAGCCATTCGGAAAGGATTCATTTCTGGTTCGCTCCGTGCCCTCTTACGCCGCTCGCGGCGCAACCGAGGCTTTGTTGAAGGATATGGTGGACGAACTGGCTCATCTCTCGGTAGCACGCCGATTGCTGGTGCAAAAGGAGCATGTGACGATCACCAACGCCTGCAAATTGGCTGTGAAGGCGGGGGATCCTTTGAATATGGAGGAGATGAATGGTCTGTTGCAACAATTGGCGGAAACGGAAAACCCCTATATGTGTCCGCATGGCAGACCGATTGTGGTGATCCTGCCATTTGATAGCATCAATAGACAGTTCAAACGTTAGCGTACCTTTTTCCGATCTCAGGTTTATTCATATGACCCCTCCCTACAATTACTCAACCCGAGTCCGTTTTGAATGGGCGGACGCTTACAAGGGCGTCGCCATCCTATTTGTTGTGATGATTCACGTTTTTGGAAGGTTCATGGGACTTTATCCCATGCGCTGTTTTCAATGGTATGTCATTGGCTTTTTGCACGGTATTGCCGATTGTGCGGTGCCTGCGTTTCTCTTGTTAAGCGTGATTGTAAATGTCAACAGCCTTCTTCGCAACAACGATTATCGTCGTTATTTTTTAAATCGATTGCAAACAATCGCCTATCCCTACGTGATATGGTCTGTTCTTTACTATTTTCTCTACATTCGCCAAAAAGGATTTTCCTTCAGTCTGTCCAATCTATTTCACCTCATCCTCATTGGCAAGGCTTACGACCATCTTTATTTCCTCTGGGTTTTGCTGCAAATCATTGTAGTGTTACCTCTCCTCATACCCCTCTTCCGTAAGATGTCCGTAATGAAAATCATATTATCAATCATCGCATTGAATCTATGTGTCAAAGTCGGATTGATTGTGATCCTGCACTCCAATACTTTGTTGGAACGTTCCGCGCTTCGTTACATCCCCATGATCCTAATGGGAATCTATCTCGCTTCAAAGCCCATTGAGCTATCGCGGAGAATAAAACAATCCGCGCCGTGGATTATTCTATTGGTTATTATCGCCGGATATTTCTACATACCGGATTCCATGATCGTGCATAATCACGAATCAAGACTTTCCATAATATCGCATTCACCATCGAACATAAAAGACGAACGGGGAAATCATTTCCTTCCGCATGGAACTCGCGTTTTTACCTCAACAAACACCTATACTCGTGGCGATATTATGGCACGTCT
>JAJZOL010000232.1 GCA_021811565.1 bacterium
CCGTGAACAAACACCTAAATCTTTGGCATTATCTAAAGAGGTAATTGCAAAATAAAAATGACGCAGGAATTTCGCGGGTTTCCGGTGAATACAAGGGTGAAAACACATGAAATTCAAGGGGAACCCGCGCATGGTTATTTTATCGGATTACCGGAGCGCATTGCAAATATCACTCATTCCTTTCATGGAGCAAGTCGCGGAGATCCATCTTACGGAGAAGGAGAAACGCCTGGTCGCCATCATGGACGTAATCTCCGTGGAGAAACACCTGGATCATACGCACCATTACGGTCGCAGACGCAAGCCCTACGATCTTCGCTCCATGGCCAGGGCGTTCATAACGAAAGCCGCGTTGAACCTTACTCAAACGAAAATGCTGTGCGAGATGTTGCTTGGCAGCTCGGCGTTGCGCACGATTTGCGGTTTCGAGATCCAGGAGGGAGTTCCCGGCGAATCGGTGTTCTCCCGCGATTTCGCCGCGCTCGCTCGTGTCAAGTTTGGTGACAAGGTTCATGAAGCGTTGGTGCGAACCCACGTTGGCGAGAGTGTTGTGATGCATGTGAGCCGCGATTCGACGGAGATCGTCGCTCGCGAGAAACCCGCTGTCAAGCGTGATGCGCATCCGAAAGCGCCATTGAAACGCCATCGCGGTCGTCCTCGGAGGGGTGAGAATCCATCCACTTGCGAACCCTCACGTTTGGTTCGACAAATGGATCGGACGCCGGAGGAATCCCTGGCGGAGTTGTCTTGCGTCTGCGACGTGGGAGCCAAGCTCAACTCCAAGGGACACATGCACTGGTGGATAGGATACAAGCTTCACATTGACTAGGCGGATGGCGGCGCCGTGACGACCTCCGCTTCGGTTCATGACAGCCAGGTGGCCATTCCTTTGGCGCGAATGACCGGGCGAAAGGTGACCTGCCTGTACGAATTGATGGACGCCGCCTATGACGCTAAGCCCATACGGAGCGTTTGCGAGGAGATGGGACACGTTGCGATCATAGACACGAACAAGCGTAACAGGAAAAACGTTCCGCCCATGGATCCGCACCGAGCCGAACGATACAAGGAACGCACCACGGCCGAGCGGGGGAACAGTCGTCTGAAGGACTGCTTCGGTTTGCGGGATATCCGTTACCGCACGCACAAGAAGGTTCATTTGTGCGCCATGTTCGCTGTCATTGCGCTGTTTGCGGATCAATTGATTCGTGTTTTCAGCGGATGACGTGACAAGTCGGCGTGAAAATGGCGTGAATTCAGTCCGAAACACCTTTTCGAACAGGAGGGAGGGGCGCGAGGTCGTCATGTAATATCCGAAATGCAACCGAAACACGACAATTTTGGTTCACCAACCCAATTTCGAACCATCGGTTGTGTTGCGGCAAGGTGTTTTTCAATTGAGTGCGAGGGAATGACGTAATTTTGCAATTACCTGACTTTAAAATGTCCCTTGACAAACCAAGAAGGGTTTGTTACAATTCAATTTGCAATGATTGCTTGCTCAAGAGGGTCAATCAATGAGAAGCCAAAGCTAGCATCCAAGCTTTAACATTCTTGCAATCCTTAGGCACCCGCATTCGCGGGGGGCGACACTCCCGACATTTCCTCCCCTCCGTACATCGCATCAGTCCGCCGCAGGGCGACTCCCGCTCCCCCGCAAGAGGGGACGTAAGTTTGATTATTATTCGCAAGACGATTCCGCGAAAGAATTTCACTTGACGAAAGGAGAAATAATAATGACGCGATTTTGCATTAACGGACGCAAGAGCCGTATTATTGTTCCCTCCGTATTCGGAGCCATCCTTCTGATATGCTGGGCGTGTCTCGCCGCCGCGCAGACCCCCATCCCGCTTCCCACCGATCCGAGCTTGGCCGCCTACGCTTCCGTCAGCGGAAATTTCCAAAATCAGCTTGGGGAAACGAAGCGACTGACCATGAGCGCCTGGATGACGGCGTACGCCCCGGGGCAACCGATTGACTTCGCCACGATGAGCGACAACGCCTTCGAGACGCTTGGGCTGCCCGACCAGGACAACTGGGGCTATTTCACCTCGGTCGACAACACACTGACATTCAACATCCGCATCACGGATTCCAAGAACCGCCTGGGGGATGTCAGGATACGGGAGAATGACACCGGAAAACTGGTGGCGGACATTCCAGCCAACGCCATGCGACACGAGATTCAGGGAACCTTCGCTAACGACGAGACCGTGCGGGAATACGTGGCGACCGTCTACGACGCGACCGGCTCCGCGCTGTCCGTCCTTGCGATTGATGGGGGGAAGTGGGATACGGTCCAATGGTTCTCCGTATCAGGAGGGTTCCAACCCTTTTGTCCGGCTCCAATTTCCTGCTCGCAGTACGCACCCGTCTGTCCGCCAATTGGGAACGATTACTACGGGGTGCTAGGAGATCCGAGAACCGCTCCGGGTGCGCTATCCGGCGCGAGTTATTTAGGTGGCAGCCGCGGATGCGCCTGTCAGGATGTCAACAATGACCAATCGACCGCGTTTGAAGTGGTTCCACCTGCAGCATACAGCCAATTCTACAAGAAAGACGTCGTCTATAATACGGTTGCGATGAATGGATGGAAATTCGGAGATCCGACGGCGTATACGAAGTTGCAGGATCTTATAACCTCGCTCACCGGACGTGATCCAACTCCCGTTCTCACGGCAATTCCATTCCCACCATACGCCAAAGGCTATGTTCGCTGGAATATCGATTTTCAAGGTCAAGCGACCGCTATTGTGGCGGTTCCCTTCGAGCGAATACGCAGGCACGCCGCTTGGAATATATTGGCCAACACGGTTGTGGGGATGTTGCAACCAAAGAAGGATTTTCTCTCCAGTCTTTTTACCGCCACTGCAAATGGGTGGCTCTCCAATCAAGCGAATCAGCAAAGCAGCAAATTCAGACCCGGAGACGTCTTTCCAATTGGCGATATCTACGTGCTCACTGCGGTTAAAAGCGCCGAGCAAGTTTGCAACCCTTCGCCAATCCTCCAGGACGTAACCTTCCAACTGGTTCCGGACATCGCTCCGCCGGGAGGAATGGGACAAATCACGATTAGTAATACCGGATATTGGACGAGTGTCACACCGCCTGGTCCTGCCAATGGAGGAACGCTAAATCTTCCTTCGCCTGACTTTTCCGGAACCCTCAGCCTTCCAAAGGGATTCAAATGGGAGGCCAAAGGTTGTATTCAATCGCCATGTGGATACCAGCCGATCAACCAACCAATACAATTTCAATCTCCTTCAGTAAATACAATTCAAGTCCCATGCGTGCTCACTATGCTGCTTCAACTTAAAATATACACGTCGAGCGCAAGCGGTCCGATGGGCGTTCCCGTGCAAGTGCTGAACTCTCAGGGGCAGGTTGTCAGCCAGGGCGCCAGCGTTCGGCAGGGAGACGGAAAGTACGCCTTTTCCGCCGCCTGTCTTGCCCCCGGCAACTACACGGCGAAGGCATATCTGGCGACGAGCGGCGGGATATGGTCCGGAAACGCGCCCGTGACGGTTCAAAAGGGGATATCGCAGGAGATTTCGCTTCAAATTGGCTTCACGCCGGTCGGGCATCCTTAGCAAACGGAATCCGGGCGGCGTCGCCATTCTAGCCGTATTCGATGGCGGCGTTTTTCATCTGCCAACGGCAAAGGTGCGCTTGATCCGTGATTTCCAACGCAAGGCGAACGAACGATCCGAAACATGTACTCGATAAGATATGCTTGAAACGACGCGGGAATTGGAAAAACATGAGATGAATTGCGGAGGCAAAGTATGGATATCCATAATTCACACGCATTTTTTTGATTCCCATTCGAGCATTCATTCTCTTCGTTCAGAGGGTAACATGAAAGGGTATCTATTTCAATCCAACATCCCGAAATGATCGGGTTGCACTTCTCGGAGAGAGCACATGGAAAAAATCAACTATTTCAACCAACCCAATTGTTATAAAATGAGCAACGGAGATGCGGAGGTGATTGTCACCACGGATATCGGACCGAGAATTATACGATACGCTTTTCCTGGCGGAGATAATATCCTGGCGGAGTTGCACGAGGGCGGCGACACCACCGAGTTCGGCGTTTGGCGTCCCTACGGCGGTCATAGGCTCTGGCATGCGCCGGAAGTGAAGCCACGAACCTATGTGCCCGACAACACCCCCATCCCCTATGAAATGCTCAGTGAAAACAGCATCCACCTCTCCCCTGAGACGGAAAGCCAGACCGGCATCAAGAAGGATATGACGGTCACATTGGACTCCTCCGGATCAGGCGTGACTGTTCACATGAAGCTGACCAACAATGGACAGTGGGGTGTGAAACTGGCGGCGTGGGGGCTCACGATTATGAATGGCGGGGGTATGGCGATTTTCCCGCAGGAGCCTTTCAAGGCGCATTCCGATTACCTCCTGCCTGCGAGGTCTTTCGTGCTTTGGCATTACACCGATCTCAGCGACAGTCGATGGAGGCTAGGGAAAAAATACATCTGCCTCAGCACGGACGACAACAAACGGAATCCCCAGAAAGCGGGGTTCATGAACAAACAGGGGTGGGCGGGATACGCTCGCAAAAGCGATCTATTCATCAAACAGTTTGCCTATGTGGACGGCGCCGAATACGCGGATTACGGGTGCAATAACGAAACCTTCACCATGAGAAGCTTCATGGAGGTTGAGACGCTCGCACCCATGGTGACATTGGAACCCGGAGAGAGCACGGAACACGTGGAAAAGTGGCATCTCTTCTCCAATTTCAACCCGGGCAACTCGGATGAGGAGTTGGACAAAGCCATCGCCCCGCTGATAGCCAAAATAAGAGAATAACGAACCAATCCTGCGATCGCCAAACACCGAATAAAAACCTTTGACCGAAGGAACAGTGCGATCGGTATATCGTTCACGCCTCTCCAAGTCGGGCGCAATCCCATCCGCACTCCGGAGAGGCGATCTTTTATGTATGAGCCGTTAACAAACACCTAAATCTTTGGCATTATCTAAAACCATCATTCCCGAGGTTTGAAGAAAATGATTGAAATCAGAAGAGTTGAATTGGAGGACATGCATCAATTCACGTATTTGATGGCTCAGGCGTTCCAACGGGGATCGAAAGAGGGCATCGGAGAACCTTCGGATTGGCCTCAAGCGGATATCTGGGGCGTGTGGGACGGTGACAAGCTTCGCTCAGCGGTCACAATAGAACATTACCAAGTGTACCTGGGTGACAAGGTTATCGCTCCGATGGGTGGAATCGCAGGAGTGGCATGTCTGCCTGCGGATCGCGGTCGGGGATACGCGAAGACACTTCTAATCCGTTCCCTGGGGACGATGCGAGAAAACGGACAATATGTCTCAGCCCTGTTTCCTTTTAGTTGGGACTATTATCGTCAGTTCGGATGGGAATGGGTCGGAGTCAAAAAGGAATACACCATCCCCACTTCCGTACTTCAAATTGCTCCTGAGACGGAAAGGATCCGTACCGCATCCGAGGAGGATTATCCTGCAATCCGTAACATCTACGAACAATTCTCAAAGCGTTATAGGGGAATGGCGCAACGTGATGACAGGATGTGGAAAAACGTGCTGTATAGCAAGGATAACAAATACACTTATAGTTATATCTTTGAAGGCGCAGCCCAACCGGAAGGCTATCTGGTCTATCGGCATGATGACGGTGAAACCACAACTCTGAAAGAGTTTATCGCATTGACGCCTCAAGCCATGAAATCGCAATTGGGATTCCTTCACAGACTTGCGATGCAGATACCCAACGTAAGAATCAAAGCCGCTAGCGATGACACCCTTTGGATGCACCGTATGCATTGGGATATTCAAACCAAACTGAGCCCTGTGACCATGGGGAGAGTAACGGACGTAAAGGTTGCTTTCCAATCCTGGACTCCGATTCCCGACTTTTCCGGAAAGGTTACGTTCTTAGTGAAGGATACGCATGCGCCATGGAATGAAGGCATATGGCAAGCGCAATTCGAGGGGGGACAATGCGTCATTGAAAAGTCGACCGCAACACCTGACGTGGAGATGGATATTCAAACCCTATCCCAAATCTATTGGGGCACTCCAACAGCGCGTGAATTGCGAAGCGGAGGAAGAATCGTTGTAAACGATGAAAATGGTTTCAGGGCGTTGGAGGAACTGATGCAAGGACCGCCAATGAGCTTATTCGATTCATTCTAATGACGGCTGAAACAGAAACAATCAAGTCTTGACTCATCGCGTCCGAATGACTATACTTTTAGAGGATGCAAGTATTATCCCCACCTTTTGGAGGGGGTAATGTTTCTTTGCGTCTCATGTCGGGTTAATAAAATGGATCGTGACGATCCATCCCGCCTAAGACGCAAGGATAATTCCACTAACATTTTTCCTCTCGGGGTGACTGCGTAATTTCAAAGGAAGAGGCTCTTATCGCCCTTTTTCACGATTCAACAACGAGGGAAATAAGCTTACTGTGCAATCATCTTTCCATACCATGATCAATCAACAGCTCAATATTAACTTCTGAAATCACAAATCCGGGGGAATCATCCTTCATCATGAATAATACAAAATCATTCGAACCCAATCCGAACACATCAACATCCTGCATTGCCGTCATCCTGGCTGCGGGTAAATCCACTCGGATGCGTTCCAATATTCCCAAGCCTCTACACCCAATTTGCGGTAAACCGTTGTCACGGCATGTCATCGATACCTGCAGGGAAGCCGCTATAGACCGAACTGTGATGATCGTTGGACATCAAGCCGATATGGTTCGCAATGGAATCGGCGAGGATGTGGAGTATGTGTTGCAAACGGAGCAGAAAGGATCCGGCGACGCCGCACGATCCGCCGAAGTGTTGCTCAAGAATTACAAAGGGGACGTGCTTGTGATAGCCGGAGATGTGCCTCTTATCACTGATAAAACTTTGCGCGGATTAATTGATCATCACCGCAAATCCCATGCGGCGGCGACCATGGTGACTGCGATATTGCCGGACCCAACCAATTACGGACGAATCATTCGCGATTCAAACAAGAGAGTGACCGGTATCGTGGAACAGAAAGATGGCACTCCGGAACAGTTGAGCATTTGCGAATGCAACCCTTCCATCTATTGTTTTCAATCTCCGAAGCTGTTTGAAGCGTTGGGCGAGATTAAACCTAATAACAATCAAGGTGAATACTACCTTACCGATGTCATCGGAGTGTTTGTGCGCAAAGGGTATCTTGTTGAGACTGTGCAAACCGATGATGTCGTTGAGATCATGGGAGTGAATAACCGTGTGGAGTTGGCGGAAGCCGGAAGACTTTTGCGCGAAAGAATACTCCGACGTCACATGCTGGGTGGCGTAACAATCGTGGATCCCGCCACAACATACATCGACAAAGACGTTAAAATCGGGCAGGACACCGTCATTGAACCCGGATCTATGATCTTAGGATGCAGTGTTGTGGGGGAAAAATGCACCATCGGCCCCAATACGAAGATAGTGGATAGCTCCATCGGGGATGAAACCCTTATCCATTACTCCCTGGTGTCCAATTCCACAATTCATAATCGCGTTAAAATCGGTCCTTTCTCCAATATTCGCCCCAACTGCGAACTAATGGATCATGTGAAGGTGGGAGATTACGTGGAGATCAAGAATTCCACATTGCATGAATCCGTTTCGGCATCTCACTTAACCTATCTAGGTGATTCGGAGATTGGCGAAGCGACGAACATCGGAGCCGGAACGGTGACATGCAACTACGACGGGGTGAGGAAGCACCGAACAGTCGTCGGGGATCATTGTTTCATTGGAACGCACTCCACACTGATCGCACCCATTACAATCGGTTCGGGAGCTTTCATCGCCGCAGCCAGCCCTGTAAACGAGGACATTCCTGAAGACGCCATGGCAATCGCAAGATGTCGTCCGGTGGTTAAGCGAGACTGGGCGAAAAAGCGTCGTGAAACATATTTCAAAAACAAGCCGTAATCGTATGGTTCGTTAATACCTGTTAACTGAATTAATTGCAAAATTCAGGATATGAAACGCAAATCGCTCGTCTCACTTATGGCGTGAAACCTGAAAAAACAAGTTTGCAATCACCTGCATCCATGAAGTTTCATCAGAGAAGGAGCCACCTGATGCTGGAATCAAACAATCTCCGCCTTTTTTCCGGAAACGCGAACCCCGCATTGGCGCAAAAAATAGCGGAGGAGTTGGGCAGACCGCTGGGCAAGTGCACTTCACGCAAATTTTCCGACGGGGAGATCTGTGTCAAGATCGAGGAGAGCGTAAGAGGATTGGATGTCTTTGTCGTTCAACCCACTTGTCATCCAGTAAATGACAACTTAATTGAACTTCTCATTCTTATTGACGCTTTCAGACGAGCCTCCGCTCGGCGTATCACCGTTGTTTTGCCCTATTACGGTTACGCCAGACAGGACAAGAAAGTGAAACCAAGGGAGCCAGTCACCGCTAGGCTTGTTGCGAATCTGATTTCGAATGCAGGGGCTAGCAGAGTGTTATGCGTTGACCTGCATGCTGGTCAAATTCAAGGTTTCTTTGACATCCCTGTGGATCATCTTTACGCGGGTCCGTTGATCGCGGATGAAATGAAAAAAATGAATCTCCAAACAAACAACACGGTGGTGGTCTCTCCTGATGTGGGGGGAGTCCCTCGTGCGCGAGCTTTGGCGGAAAATCTTGGAACCCCTATCGCAATCATCGCTAAGCGTCGCCCGGAAGCGAACAAAGTGGAGATCATGGAGATCATAGGCGATGTGTCCGGCAAAGTATGCATCATGGTCGACGATCTTATTGACACGGGTGGCTCAATTGTTCAGGGAGCGCAGGCATTGGTTGATCGCGGGGCGAAGGAAGTCCTTGCCTGCTGCACCCATGGGGTGCTTTCAGGAGACGCAATTAAAAGAGTGGAGGAATCGGTGCTTAGCGCACTGCTCATTACCGACACCATTCCTCTTCCAACTGAAAAATGCAACTCCAAGATCAAAGTGATATCCGTGGCGCCATTATTAGCGGACGCCATTCGCCGTATACACGACGACAGTTCCATTAGTGAGCTGTTTCAGGATTACGCCGAGCATTGATTGTCGATACCGCCGTCAGTCCCTCTCTTACATTCCTAACTTAAAGTGACGGAATGGCGGCTCCCTCTCATGCTATGATGTATTGTTACATCAAATTCCACTTGTGCGAAAGGATAACCAAGTGTCCATCGAACAAACTCACCCCGCTTATCTAAACCCTTCCATTTCTCCGGAGGAGCGTGCGGCCGATATTGTAAGCCGAATGACGCTTGAGGAAAAGGTTTCACAAATGGTCAACTCAGCGGCACCGATTCCTAGATTGGGAGTTCCAGCCTATGATTGGTGGAATGAATGCCTGCACGGAGTGGGACGGGCGGGAATCGCCACCGTTTTCCCGCAAGCGATCGGCTTAGCAGCCACTTGGGACGTCGAACTTCACAATCGAATAGCGATGGCGATTAGCGACGAAGCGCGAGCGAAGCATCACGAATATGTGAGAAATCATAACGGTGACTCCGATATATATCATGGTCTCACCTTTTGGTCCCCCAATATTAACATCTTCCGAGACCCGAGATGGGGCAGAGGGCAGGAGACATATGGAGAGGACCCGTATCTCACGGCAAGATTTGGGGTTGCGTTTGTGAAGGGATTGCAAGGAGACGATCCTCACCATCTGAAACTCATTGCAACTCCTAAGCATTTCGCAGTGCATAGCGGGCCTGAAAAGATGCGGCATGGATTTGATGCAAAGGTTAGCTCCCGGGATTTGCGGGAAACCTATCTTCCGGCATTCGAAGCCTGTGTGAAAGAGGCGAAAGCGGCATCCGTCATGCCCGCATATAACCGAACTAACGGAGAGGCGTGCGCCGCCAGTGATACCCTGCTCCGGAGAATTCTTCGAGAGGAGTGGGGATTTCAAGGATATGTGGTATCCGATTGCGGAGCGATTGACGATATCTATCAGCATCATCGCATTGCCGCATCCAAGGCTGAGGCGGCGGCGTTGGCGGTGAGCAAAGGATGCGATTTAAACTGCGGAGACACCTACTGCTCCCTTTCCGACGCGGTGGTGATGGGCTTAATTGACGAGAAAACGCTGGATCAAGCACTGACCCGCCTATTTGAAGCGCGAATGCGATTAGGGATGTTCGATCCGCCAGAGGAGGTCACATACTCTAAAATTCCTATGTCAGTGGTGGATTGTCCGGAACATCGTGAGTTGGCGCTGAAAGCCGCGCTGGAAAGTATCGTGCTGCTGAAGAACGAGGGAAACATTCTTCCGCTTAGTGAGGAAATCAAGTCCGTGGCGGTGATAGGACCGAACGCTGATAACGCGGAGATGCTCCTCGGGAATTACAATGGAATACCATCTCACACAATCACCCCGCTGGAGGGAATACGCCTTCGCGCGGGAGACAAGATAGAGGTGTGCTATTCGGCAGGCTGCGAGTTAATTGGAGAGGATCGCAGTGGTTTCGCGGATGCATTGGCGATGGCGCAAATAGCGGATGTGACACTTCTCTTTCTTGGTCTGTCCCCAAGGCTTGAGGGCGAAGAGGGAGAGGAGGGGTTGATAGACAAAGGGGGGGACCGGATGGACATCAGCCTGCCTAAAATTCAGGAGGAACTCCTCCGCGCCATCTGTGAAACGGGTAAGTCTGTGATATTGATAGTGCAAAGCGGAAGCGCGGTCACGGTTCCATACGCCGCTCAGAACGCAAAGGCTATTCTTTACGCTTGGTATGGCGGAGAGAAGGCGGGAACCGCTCTGGCGCAAACGCTTTGGGGGGATTACAATCCTGCAGGACGGTTGCCGGTAACGGTGTATGCGTCCTTGGAACAGGTGCCACCGTTCGAGGATTACAGCATGCGTAATCGCACATACCGTTATATGTCAGCAAAACCTCTGTACCGCTTTGGCGAAGGAATGAGCTATTCCGAATTCTCCTACCGTGATCTCAATATCATGCCGGAACTCCCCAAAACTGACGACACCATCACAGTGTGTGCCATGGTGAAAAACATCGCGTATTGCCTCATATTAAAATCCACATGAAATCAAATCGTTGCATCAAATTATAATCCATATTTTCCCCTTTTCAATGAACGGAGTTGACGCGATCGGA
>JAJZOL010000080.1 GCA_021811565.1 bacterium
GGCATCGGTGTGATAGCCGCCGTGCACCTGTGCCAAACCCGTAATACCCGGCTTCACCTTATGCCTTAGCGCATACGCGGGAATCTCGTTCTCGTACACCGCCACAAACTCGGAGCGTTCCGGGCGTGGGCCCACCAGGCTCATCTCCCCCTTCAACACATTCCACAGTTGGGGAAGTTCATCGATCCGAAAAGCCCTCAGCCATCTCCCCACGCGGGTCAGCCTCGCATCCTCCCTGCCAGCGGAGAGGACCGGACCGGTATCCGCCTCGGCGTTGTGCACCATGGTGCGAAACTTGAAAACTCGGAAAGGCTTTTCGTCCTTGCCAATCCTCTCCTGCGAGAAGATCACCGGCCCCTTGCTCGTGATGCGAATAAGCAGAGACGCCAATAGCCACAGGGGGAGCGACAGGATCATCAGCAGCGTGGTGACGACGATATCGAAAACGCGCTTCATACTTTTGCGGAGGCGCCCTGCATTGGGGATGAGGGGCACCAGTGCGATATCGCGGTAGGTTTTTAATTTCAGCGGGCAAATAAGCGATTCATACAGCGTGGGCACCACGCGCACGGTTAACTCCTGCGGGTTGGCGTTCACTCTCTCAATCAACCGCTGTTGCCATGTCGGAGCATATGCGAGGATCACCTCTTCCACATGATATCCCTCGATAACCTCCATGATGGAATCGCGGGAGCCCAAATAGGGATAGGAGGATTCCTCCATCGGATCGTCATCCACAAAACCCACCACTCTTGCATTCTCGTTCTCCTCGAGGCTTTTCGCGAGAGTTTTTGCTACTTCGCCGGATCCCACGATGAGGATTCTCCTCACCCCATCCTCGCTTAAGGTGAGGGGGGGCTCATCCTTGCGTTTCGATGAACTCGCATTTCTCTCCTTGGGGGCGTAGATAATGGTTCCCAGCACGGCGCATCCGCCAAAAAGAATCCACCCGTGCAGAAACCGAAAACACAGCGCAGCCCCGAAAATCAATGCGGATATCTTCAACCACCGGTTAAGAGAGTTCGATATTGACATTTTCCTGAATACCGTATGGATATAAGAACGATTTTAAAACAGATAACCTGCGACTCACGACATAAAACACACCTCGCCAAGTGAATTACACGCGAACGAGGCATAAACCACATTCCTTCAATGCTTTCCGTTACCGTTGGAGTGCACGTCACGATGATCAGGCTTGGAAATCTCAATCATTGGGATGACGGACGCCCCTTGCGTGTTCGCTCGCTCCCTGCTCAGTCTCGAAGCCGTCAATGAGGGCCCGTAATAGTGCTGATAGTTATGGTAGCCCTCCACCACGCTGGTGGGAACATGGCTCACCACGCTTCCAAGCACCTTCACATTCGCATCCTGCAGGAGTTTTATCAATCTCTGCTCCCCGCCCGTCAGCGGCTCCAGTGCGCGAACGCACAGAAACGCCGCATCCACCACGGGAGCGAGGTTCAACGCATCCGTGAAGATCAGCGCCGAGGGTGTGTCATAGAGCACGAAATCGGCTCTTTGGAGAAGCATTTCCGAGATCGCCTTCAGGTTCGGGGAACGGAACAGTTCCCAAGGATTGTGCGGCGACACGCCGCTTGTCATCACCCACAACCCCGGAATGGAGGTTTGCCGAAGAGCTTGCTCCAGGTTCTCCGGGGTGGGGTGCGTCATAAGATCAGTGAAACCGTATTCGTTTTCGATCTCGAACACCTGATGCATCTCGGATGTGCGCACGTTCGCATCCACGATTATCACCCTCTTGCCGGACTGAGCGAGGGTTATCGCCAAATTGGTGATGGTGGTGGTGCTTCCCTGTTCCGCCTTGGCGGATAAGACCATCAAGGAGCGGACGGAAGAATCCTCGGAATTCAGGAGATGCAATCCAAGGAATCGATACGCTTCGGATGCGAGGGACTGCGGGTCCAATTCGGTGGTTCGCGCCAATTGGGAGTAGGTTCTTTCTTCGAGGGGCTGAGGAATCGCGGCGAGCACCTTGCCCGGCAGCAATCCCTCCACCTGAGTTACATTCTTCACCCGTTGATCGATGCTATCCAAGGCGACAATCACAGCGGAAACACCGAGGAAGGAGCAGATAAGCGCCAACAACAACAATTTGATGGTTCTGTGAGCGCTGGTGTTAACCGGCGGATTGAAATCGCTGGATTTATCCACAATCACAAGCGGATTGTTCCTCTCCGCCGAATCCAACGCAAGACGAGCCACCGATAGACGGGACGCAAGATTGGATCGAAGTTCCGAATGCGCATCCAGTTGATGCCACAGATTATCCGCGTAACTGTTTCCCACGCGATGCCGGCTATAGGCTGCCTCGGCGCGCGCGATGTTCTGCATTGCGAGGGGCAATTGCGCTTGCGCCCCCGCAAGCTGTTGCTGCAGGGTGCCCAAAGTCTGCTGGGCGGATAGCCAAGCGGGATTCGTCATCGTGGCGGCGGCGGTGGTTTGCAGAGACTTTAAGTCATTCAATTGAGCCTCGATGGCGTCCCGTTTCTTGATGGCGCTTTGCACTTGGGGATTCGCATCGGTGTAGCGAGACCTCAACACGGTGAGGGCGTTGTTGGCGTCATCCAACTGGCTCTGCAGTTGGAGAATATCCGGGTTCAGAGGCTGCGGAGCGGCGGCGGCGGGAAGCGTCTTTGGGAGGCTTTTTAACTCCTGTTCCCGCACCCTTATCTGCGCCTCCAACTCCAAGATGTTGTTTTGGATCGCCTCCTGGCTCACTCTCGCCTGCTGCACCTTCGTGATGGCGTCCATGAGATCCTTGGAGGGGGTGCCGACAAGCCGATACTTGTTCGCATACATGTCGTACTGCTTGCGCAACTGATTCACCTTGGCATCCGCATCGTTCAGTTGCACTTGGAGAAGCGACACAACCTTTGCGGCGTTCTGACTTTGGATTTTGTGGTTTACATGAATAAACTGTTCCGCGATGGCGTTCGCCAACTCCTCCGCCCGGGATGGGGAGGTGTCTGTGACATGAAGTTCGTAATTCGTGGGGCTGGTTGCAACCACCTCCACGTTATCGATAAGGTTTGGCGGAACGGTGGACATCTTCAACGAGTTGAGCGCGGGCATGATCACCTCGCGGCTCTTTGCAATCTCGGTATACATCGCGGAGTTATCCCTCGCCGCCGGCATATCCGGCTGAGGATTGGGATTACCGCTCACATTCGCCAGCGAGGAGAGGTCCGGTGCAACCATCTTCACGTTCGCCATCCATTTGTTGCCGACCAACCGAGTGGCTCCGTATGTCAAAAGAGTCGCAAGAACCGTGCAAAAAATAATCATCCACTTGCGTGAATTCAGGACAGCAACCGTTCGCCAAAAATCCATTATAAACTCCTAAGTAAACATGAAAAGCACTGTGCGCCATTAATCAAATGCACGATAAACGGAAAATGTGCATCCCCTGAAATGAATTGGAATCCTTCACATCCAATCCATTTGCAATATAAAAAAGCGAAAAAGTCCATTTTAGGCATTCCCCGCCCCATCATTGTTAGAATTTTCAATCTTCACAAAGTATATTCCATATCGAACACGAATATTCTGATGCGAGAGACTGCATTTTGGAAATGAAGGGATATCAAGGGGTTACAACCAGATCGGAGATGAGAGCGCGGTGATCCGAGGCGTCACTAGATCCCACCCAGCATCGTAATGGGCGGATTCTGGACCCGGTGAGGATGTGATCAATGCGAATATAGGGGATATAGGGGCGAAGGGTGTATCCGTAGGTATATCCATACCCTCTTCCGACCTCACTGAAAACATCCTTGAGCCTATTCCCTTCGAGAGTGCGGCAGATCAGGGAATCGGGTGGCGCGTTAAAGTCCCCCGCTACGATCATCGGCTCATGATCGTTATCCATGTAAGAAGTTATGGTTCTCGCTTTCAACACCCTTTCACGCGTTTCGTTCACAAATTCGGGCATGTTTGTCAAAAAATTCGTTCGCAAGTCCGAAAGACCATTTCGTGGAGTGTCCAAATGAATATCGTACACAACGATCTTTCTCGAATGCACGAGCAACTCCATCCGAAGGAATTGTCCTCTGCCCCAAAAACCAGGGATATTGCGCCACTCCGAGTGCAATACGGGGAATCTAGTTATCGCAAGGCAACCATCCCTGTGAAAAACGATATTCCAATCTCTTAAGGATGCGATATCGGATCTATCAATACGCTTGTTCGCCTCCTGCAGCAGGATGATGTCCGGGTGGTTCCGTTCGATCTCCTCAAGCACGCCTAGTTGATGCGAATTTTGGTCGACATTATAGGTCATTATACGAATGGGGATTCCTCCCGGAAAGTTTTGCAGCGTAGGGCGATGGAATCTCCAACAAAACCCCATCAACGGCACGAGAACCCATATCAAGCCAATAACGCTTAAATACGCCACCCGTCTCGCTTTCAGCATGGCGAAAACAAACAACACGACACCAGGAACCAACCACGCCCATTGAGGAAGGTATGCGTTCAGGCAACTCCACCACCAATCCTCCGGACCGGAAAAGTTGGCGTAACTGATGGCGAACAGGATGAGCAGATAGAGTAGGGAGAAGGTTCCTATTTTCAAACTATCCGTAGGAATGGGAATGGAGGGAATCGCAGGTCTCGGGCGGCGGAGATTCCGAATCCGACGCTTGATTTTGACCGAATCATCCTCTTTCGCCCCGTAAAAGGAGCGAAAAAAATCATCATTCATCTTTCATTTCCAAAAGGTATGAGATTTATCTGAAAAAGGCGACAATCATGATCACAATTCCATCCCACGAATGGTCCGAAGGGTTTCGCACCAAAAAGCTCTAAACATGATTGCAAAATATGCCACTACCTGATAAATACACCATCCTTGTATAAAGTGCACAACTTTCCTCTCCGTCAGAAAAAAAACTGTTTTTTTTCCTTGCAAGGTTTGCACAACTCCCCGCCTCGCTGCAACTTATTTATAACAGGGAATTCCCCGCTTTCAAATGGCGAACCCGCTTCAACGCCATTGGACGTAAAGGATGTTTCCCGACGCCGGAATTATCTTGATTTGCTTCATCGCATTGCAAAATCCTGTACACGGAAACGACATCATGAAAATTCTTATCGCTCTTATCCTGCTCGCCTGGGGTTTGGTTTTTTACACATATGTGGTATTTCCCCTGTTAATCGCCCTCTTCGCGAAACTTGCTGATAAACGAGCCGCTCCCGTGAGTTCGAGCGATGACACGAATCTGCCTCGCGTGGCGATGGTGGTCGCCGCATATAACGAGGAGAGGTTCCTGCAAGCCAAGCTCAACAACACCTGGGAGATCGACTACCCCGAGGACAAGTTTGAACTGATCATCGGGTCGGATGGCTCCGGCGATGACACTGCGGGCATCCTAAAGCGATGCACGGACAAGCGTTTTCGCTGTTTTCTCTTCCCCCAGCGCCGCGGGAAGATATCCGTGCTGAACGATTTGGTGACACAGGTCGACGCGGATATCATCGTGATGTCCGATGCGAACACCATGTTCGAACCCGATTCGATCCGTAAAATGGTGCGTCATTTCTCCGATCCCCGTGTGGGATGCGTAAGCGGCAAACTCAATTTATCCCATGGCGGCGGAGTGTCCGGTGAAGGCATCTATTGGAAATATGAAAGCTGGATAAAAAGGAACGAGAGCAAACTGGGGTTTATAATTGGATGCAACGGAGGCATATTCGCATTACGGACTGAACTTTACGAACCGCTGCCCGCTTCCACGCTCGTTGAGGATTTCGTGTTATCCATAAGAGTTATGGAAAAGGGATATGAAGTTCGATTTGAGCCATCCGCCTCGGCGAATGAACCTGCATGCGGCAGCGCACGAGCGGAGATGATACGGAAGATCCGTATTGGCGCGGGGGGGTTCCAAGCCCTTGGGCTGACTCGCGGTCTGCTGCATCCCCGCAACGGTTTTCGAGCCTTCGCCTACATGGGTCATAAGGTGCTGAGATGGTGCGTGCCGTTTTTCAGCATCGTCGCGTTTCTTTCGACCATCCCGCTCGCAATGCACTCCGTTCTGTTCCAAGCCATCCTCGCATTGCAGATATTGGGCGGGGTGATATCCATTGGGGCTTATTACCTGTCCGGTTCCAGAAAGCTTCCTTTCTGGACTCGGCCCGTAAGTTATTTCTACCTGATGAATTACGCTTTGTTCCTCGGCTTCCTGCGATTTCTCTTCCGCACCCAAAAAGTCACATGGGAGCGCGCCGCCCCCACCGCCCTCGCCTTCGGGACGGAGGCGCAAGGCGTCGGCGCCCAACGGGCTTTCGAGAGCGGCAATGGCGGATAAAGGATTTGCAGGCTGAACGTTCGGTAAGTCGAATCGCCCTAATCCCAACACCAAGCGGCGTAGATGGAACGATATTTTTTGTCGAAAGAACCTATCATTGATTTTTCATTGAGATTTATGAAAGAGGAAGCGAGCATTGTCAACCGAAGACCCCACACCTAAGACGCATACCGACGATACCGAGCCCATGGCTCTGAAAGACATCCTCGGGCGGGAGAAAAGATGCCAAACCATACTCGACAAACGTCCGGATGACGACGGCGCCCGCATGGAAATGGCGTGGTGTCTGCTGATGCAGGCGGTGCATCGCCAAGGGCAGGAGAGCGTTATCCACAAAATCGCGCCGCTTATCAACACGCAGAGCGTGGCTCTCGGCGATGAGGTGGAACCGTTGACCCATCGCGAATCCCGTTGGCTCTTCGCCGAATCCCTCAAACACTCCTATGTCGTGAGCAAACTCAGTTCGAACCCGAAATGGCAGCAGGAGGCGGAGAGATTGAAGGAGCTTATCGTGATATCGGCGGGGGAGGACGCATTGGTGGATGCGCAGGGGGACAGCGCCACGGCGATCACCCAACTTGCGAGGGATATCGCCCGCAGACAGGCGAATCGACGCCACCGCCGCCATCGCCCGAGCAGAAGGTCTTTCGGAAACCAGCCTTAAAAGAGCTCCATGGGAGCCTCACGCTTCGCCTGTATCACTTTCAACCGCGCGGCGCCGATATCGTCGATGAGCGATTGCCGTAACTTGTCGAACGCCTCGCCATGCTGCCGCAGGATATACGCCGGATGCAGCGCAGCCGCGATATACCGGCAATACGGACTGGAATCGAACCATTTCCCGCGCTCCATCAGCATTTTGAAATCCTTGTGTATCAGGGAGTTTGCCGCCGGCCCCCCGAGACAAACGATCACCAACGGCTTGATGATCGTAAGTTGCCGATGCAGCCAATCCCTGCAGGCTTCCAATTCTTCCAATTGAGGCGGGCGATTGCGTATCCTCGTGTTCTCCACAATGCACGCCCGGCACTTCAGCACGTTGCAGATATACACATGATTGCGGGTGATACCGTGCTCCCGCATGCATTCGTCCAGCAATGCGCCCGCGCGCCCCACGAAGGGTCTGCCCGTGGCGTCCTCGTTTTGCCCCGGCCCCTCGCCCACGAAAACCAGCGGCGCGTAGGGGTTCCCCTCCCCGAAGACGACCTTGTTGCGGGTGAGCGACAGGGGGCAGGAGTGGCAGTTCACCACCTCCTCGCTCAGTTGCGCCAGAAGAGCGTTTTTTTCCTCGTTCACATCCGCCATCTTCATGAATCCACCCCGTTCCCGTCGGGTCCCGCCAGAATCCCCGAAAGCTGACGAAACACGGATTCCAGGCTTTGCGGGATCACCCTCACATCCCCCAGCACCGGCATGAAATTGACATCCCCGCTCCATCTGGGGACGATGTGGATGTGAATATGATCCGCGATGCCCGCGCCCGCCACGCGTCCCATGTTCACGCCGATATTGAAGCCGTCGGGATGAAACGCCGCCTTGAGGATATTCACCGCCCGGCGCGTTAGTTGCGTCATCTCCAAAAGCTCCTCGTCCTCCAGATCATCCAGATTGGCGGTATGTTTGTATGGCGACACCATCAGATGTCCGTTGCCATAGGGGAAGGCGTTCAAGATGACGAAAGCCTTCCCGCCGCGCAGCAGGATGTAGTTTTCCTCGTCGCGGTTCTCCCTTGGTTTGTCGCAAAAGATGCACCCTTCGGTTTTGTCGGCGTTGGCGATGTACTCCATCCTCCACGGCGCCCATAATCTATCCATAAAATACTCCCTGATTTTAATTCCGAATTCCGAATTAATCGATCAACTCCCTCAGCCTCTTGTAAAGGAATAACCGATCCTCCCCCCAACGATCCGCCCTCCCGCTGGAGCTATGCACCACGAATTGCAGCGAGTTCCCCAACCGCTCGTCCAACTCCCCCCAGCAAGCTGCATCCTCCCCATGACACATTCGGTACACATCCTTGCCGTTGTAGCAGATCACCCTCGGCGAAAACCGTATCAGCTTCGCCTGCAACTCTTCGCGATCCCGTTCGCCGGGCTCGGGGAGAAAGGAGTTATCGGTGGAGATGATCGATTTGTAAATCGCGGTGAGCCCTATTCCGTATCGGAGCGCCTCATGATCCTCCTCGGCTGTCAATAATCGCGGGGTGAACCCGGATTGGTGCAATAGCTTCCAGAAGCGGTTTCGCGCTCCGGCGTAATAATGACCAATCGCCGCCGCCGCAGGACTTGGAGCAGCTCCGACAAATATCACATCCAGGTTTTCCGCTAGGATATCCGGCAGGTATGGTTCCATAATGATCGGCGGTTGTCCGTATCAGAGTAGCTTTTCCAAGCCATGCGTCAAACCGACGAGGGTGCGCACCTTGCGGATAGCGAGAATGACTCCGGGCATGAAACTGCGACGGTCGATGGAATCGTGGCGGATGATGAGCGTCTGCCCAAGCCCTCCGAAGATGACCTCCTGATGCGCCACGTAACCGCTGAGCCGAACGCTGTGGATGTGCACTCCATCCAACTCGCCGCCCCTGGAGCCGGATATCTTCTCAAAGGCGCCGGAGGGGCTCGGTGCGGGCGATTGCTTTCTCGCCTCCGCGATTTTTTTGCGCTGTCAGCACCGCAGTGCCGGAAGGCGCGTCAAGTTTCTTTTCGTGATGGAATTCGATGATCTCCGCATCCGGTAGATACATCGCCGCTTTCGCCGCGAACTCCATCATCAATACCGCGCCGATCGCGAAATTCGGAGCGATGAACGCCCCCACTCCGGAATCTTTCGCCAATCGATCCACTTCCTGCAAATCCTGCACGTTAAGCCCGGTCGTTCCAACCACCGGTGAGACTCCGTTATGCAACGCGGTTCGAATATTCGCCATCACGCAGGAGGGAACGGAGAAATCCACCATGACATCGGGATGACACTCCAGAATAGCCTCCTCCACCCCGGAGTGAACGCGCACGCCCCACCGATTCGATCCCGCCAAAATTCCCGCATCCTCGCCATTGGCCATTGGGTCCGCGCCTCCGACGAGCTCCATATCCTCAGCCTCGTTAATGGCGCGCAAAACCTCCCTGCCCATCCGTCCCGCAGCGCCTGAAACCAGTATCTTCATTTTCTCTCCTTGCTCCAAATCCGGGTTGCGTTCTCGTTCTCCCGTGTAACATCTCCCCTCGATTGCGGGGGAGTTAAGAGGGTTTCCAAACCTTGATTCCTATTTTGCAACAAAACCACGCCTGCAGGCAAATCTGGCGTCGCAGTCGTCCTCAAAAATAAAAAAAACCTCCTTCGTGTTTCCGGATTACCGCATCGGCGAAGAGTATGTAATCGTAAGGCGATCATCGGGCGAGTTCGACATAGTGTCAGGATGTCTTCGCGACGGTTCGCTTTCAAGCCGATAAAACAGGGCAACCGTGAAGCATTCCTGAAATCACATTTCTGTCAC
Organism: bacterium; assembly: GCA_021811565.1. Classification (GTDB taxonomy): domain Bacteria; phylum Armatimonadota; class Chthonomonadetes; order Chthonomonadales; family CAJBBX01; genus DTKV01. The sequence goes on from JAJZOL010000080.1 coordinate 9,826, forward strand.
ATTTCCGTCACACTCTTTTTGCGATAATAGAGGAAAGATTTTGCGGCAGTATTAATTCGGTTGGAATGGATCCACATTCAGCAAGGGGAAGAAAATGGGTATTTGCATCAAACAGCTTGAGGAAATGCTCGAGGATTTGCATCTGTATCATTTTGTTAACGGGACGGACGAAGACCTTTATATCCCGTTTCAACTGAAAAACGAGAACATTCTCATCCATGTCATGTTGCTTGAAGACGGGAGATTGATAAGGTTCGTGGTCTCACCCTTCAAACACCTATTGTACGTGAAAAACAAAACAAGGGTGATAGTCAAATGCATGGAACGCAACACTCACATCAAGTTGCTTAAATACTGCTACGATTCCGATACGGACAACATCTGCCTGGATATCGCCATCCCTTTGGAGGATAACACACTAACCGAAGCGCAGTTGAAGCGCTGCCTCCATTACATGACGAACGTCATCGCAAACGAACGCAGCCATTTCGATTACCTTCTTGAAAACGGCGCATGGCCGGAAACAGACGAATTGCTGGAGATCACACGCAGCGTCGCCATCCTTTTCCGTAATAGCAATATGGAATAATTGGTTCTTCGCTGTTGTGTGTGTATTATTTACTATGGCTGAAAGTTGCCATCCCCTCAGTCAAACTAAATGGAGAACAAAGTGAAATGTGCGACGAGAATGAGCTTTTCGCGGCCGCCTTGGGCTTGCACATCCACTATCAGGTGAAAAAGGTGGAATTCAACCTTGACGAAGGAGAGCTTCACATACATATCCACGTCCCCCCATCATTGCATCCCATGGGGTAATCACACCGATTTCCGGCGTCGCAAGGGTTTGTATTCCTCCCGGCTCTCACACTGAAGACGAGATTACTCGCGTGATGGCGAAGCGGCGCTTGAGGACAATAAGCGGCATCATCATTCGGGCGTCGCCAAGATGACGTTGGAGCCTGAATTTTAATTTCTTGCCCTCGCCTTTCGAAAAAAAGATAGTAAAACGGGGTGTTGCCGTACCTATATATGAAAAAAGAATCGGTTAAGATCGGCTTCTCAGCCAAGGCGGTTTGGTTTTTTTTATCTCAGAAGAATCCTTGGGTTCGTTTGGTAAAAAAAGAGAGTTTCCTTTTTTTTCAATGGGTTTCGAGCAGCGACATTGGGTGTAGCAGGAAGAGGCTGGCGAGAACGTTTAAAGCTCATGCCGCGCGGATACTTGTACATGGAAAACGAATCGGATAAGATCGGCTTTTCAGCCAAGGCGGGATGACTTTTTGCATCTCCGAAGAATCCTTGGGTTCGTT
>JAJZOL010000208.1 GCA_021811565.1 bacterium
GATTCCCTATTGAACGTGATTAACGATATTTTGGATTTTTCCAAGATCGAAGCGGGCAAAATGGCAATTGATCAAATTGACTTCAATTTACGAACGGCAATGGAGGAGGTCGCCGATCTGCTTGCGCCTCGCGCCAGAGAGAAACAGTTGGAACTCGCCATGCATATGCCGCCGGATTTTCCTGAATATTTGAAAGGGGATCCGGGACGACTGCGTCAAATCCTTACGAACTTGACTGGAAATGCAATCAAGTTTACGGATCATGGAGGGGTGACAATCGAAGCTGCACTCGGAGAGAGTAATGATAGGCAAGTCTCTTTTCGAATCTGTGTGCGGGATACCGGTGTGGGGATCCCTAAGGAACGGCAGAAGGCTATATTTGACAGTTTTACCCAAGCTGATGGCTCCACAACGCGCAAGTACGGCGGAACCGGCCTTGGATTAACCATATCGCGTCAATTGGTACGCCTCATGGGAGGTCAGATGGGTGTGGAAAGCGAATTGGGCATCGGCAGTGCGTTCTGGTTTGATCTGACTTTGCCCTACGCCGACAACATTCCTGAATCCCACGTTGCCGTACCCGAACGAATGCAGGGGGTTCGTGCATTGGTAGTTGATGACAATGAGATCAATAGAACCATTTTGAAAGAACAGTTGAACTCATGGGGATGTTCCACTCATGAGGCTTGCGGCGGCAAGGAGGCGTTGGAAATATTACACGATTGTGAAAATGGAGAGCGTTATCATATCATTTTGTTGGATATGCAGATGCCGGAAATGAACGGCGAGTGCGTTGCCAAGCGCATCCACGAATTGGAGCGTTATAAGGATATACCTATCCTTCTGATCTCATCGATTGGTACGCACTACACCCTTGATGAGATGAAGGAAAAAGGTTTGAACGCCGTTATGACGAAACCTGTGCGTCAATCGCATCTGTTGAACACTTTGGAGGACGTACTGGGTTACACGGCAATATCCGCATCCAGAGATAAGGACGCAGGTGATTACAAAGTGGAGCAATCCGCGCCTCTGGATCTTAGGGTTTTGCTGGCGGAAGACAATGTGGTGAACCAAAAAGTTGCGATGCGGATGTTGGAGAAATGGGGATGTCGAACGGAGGCGGTTTTCAACGGAAAAGAGGTGCTCCAAATGCTTGCGGATTTGCCTTTCGACCTCATTCTAATGGATGTGCAGATGCCTGAAATGGATGGGTTTGAATGCACCGCAGCGATTCGCCGAATGGAAAAAGGTACTGACAATCATATTCCGATTATCGCAATGACCGCTCACGCCATGCACGGGGATCGTGATAAGTGTCTTGCGGCTGGTATGGATGATTATGTATCCAAACCGGTGAAACCAGGTGACCTTTACGATAAGATATCAAAATGGGGTTCGATTCTGAAAATACACGATTACCGGGAGGAAACCCAGCCGCAACAACCGAGGAAAAAGATCTTCGATTTCGAGAGACTCCACAAAAGCTGCGGTGATGACAAGGAATTCGAGCACGAAGTCCTTGGGGTGTACATAGAATCCGCCGCCCAATCCATCGAGCAAATGGCAGCTTCAATCGAAAGCAATGATGGCGCTCAGGTGGACCTTTGCGCCCACGGACTAAAGGGAAGCAGTCGCACGCTAGGGGCGGAAGCGTTGGGTGAAGCGTGTTATCAATTGGAGCTAATCGGGAAGAGCGGCAATTTGGAATTAGCCGAGGAAGCTCTGTCCAAAATACGAGATGAGTATCAGGAATTTATACGATATATTAATCCTTTTATGAATGAGAGGGCTGCATGAAAATTCTAATTGCCGAAGATGACATAGTCTCCTCCATGGTGTTACGCCAGAATCTGCAAAAAATGGGTTTTGATGTAATTTCAGCGACAAACGGAAACGAAGCATGGATGTTTTATCAGGCTCAACCGGTAAAGCTTTTGATTACGGACTGGATGATGCCGGTCACGGACGGGATCGAGTTGTGCAAATTGATCCGTGGCAGCGACGCCCCCTATACGTATATCATATTGCTCACCGCCAAGGATCGCCAAGAGGACAAAATCAACGGTTTGGAGAATGGGGCGGATGATTTTATGCTTAAGCCCTTGGACCAGAGGGATCTCGAAGCGAGGTTGAATGTGGCGTTGCGCATACTGGCAATGCAGGAGCAACTTCAACAGTACTCCCAGGAGCAAGAGCTTATGAAGGAGGAGGCGGAAATCCAAAACGTCCAACTTCAGGAGGCTTTGAAGTATTCAAAAGAGGCCAACCATAGGTTTTCGGAGTTATTCATGGGTTTGCCAATCGCTTGTTTCGCGTTCGATTCGGACGGATGCATCAGGGAATGGAACAGGACATGCGAGGAACTCTACGGGATAACGGCGGACAAAGTTTACGAGAGGCGGTTCTGGGAGGTTATCGCTCGCCCAAATGATTATAAAACCTATCAACGGATGAATGCCGAGGTGTTCAAAGGTGTCAAATACGAAGGGATGGAAATGACCGTTGTGCGCCCGGATGGCCAGACGAGGCAGATTTTGCAAAACACCTTTCCTTTGCATGGTCCCTCGGCCGATGTTCTTGGTGCGATCAGTGCCGGAATAGATATAACGGATAGGAAATATTTGGAAAAACAGTTAGCCCAGCAATTGCAGATTGAAAAGAAGTTAAGTCAGAAACTCGACCAACAACGCAGCGAACTTGCCGCCGCGAACGCTCGTTTATCGCGTTTAGTCATCACGGACGGATTGACAGGTCTTAAAAACCATCGCCATTTTCGTGAGCAGCTTCAACAAGCCTTCTCTCACTCACAAAGGCACCACACTCCGTTTTCAATGATCATGCTTGATGTTGATAAATTCAAAGAGTATAACGACACCTTTGGTCACATGGCGGGCGACGAGGCGCTCATCGCGATCTCTAATGTTATGGAGAAAAGCGTTCGCGACCATGATATCACAGCGCGATACGGAGGGGAGGAGTTCGCAATCCTGCTGTTATCCACGGATGCGAATCAAGCGATGTTTGTGGCGGAGCGGATACGTCACAACATTCAGTCCTATACATGGCCCAAACGACTCGTGACAGCGAGTATCGGAGTCTCCACGTACACGGATGATAAAGAGGACGCTAATCAGATCGTGGACGAAGCGGACAAGGCTCTCTATTTCTCCAAGCGAAACGGAAGAAACAGAGTGAGCCATTATGATATCAACTTGGCTGGAATGGCAAACCCCGAATCAATGGATTAACGGTTTTGTTTTTGGAGAATGGGATAACGCTCGGAATCCAATAGCTCGTGCGCGGAATTGACGAGGTTCTCCAAGTCCAAACCGCATACCTGTTTGAGAATGTCCGGCGATCCGTGTTCAATGAAATGATCGGGCACGCCTATGTGCTTGATCTTGACGTTCGACACACCGTTCTCAGCAAGCATTTCCATGACCGCCGACCCGAAACCGCCTTTTTTAACATTCTCCTCCAACAGGATCAGTTTTCCGGTTTTGCGAGCGACGTTTAATATCAAATCCGTGTCCAATGGGCGTACGAAGCGTGCGTTCATAACGGAGGCGTTAATACCCTCCTCTTGCAGAAATTTCGCCGCCTCGCAGGCGATTTGCACCATGGAACCTATCGCAAAATAAGCGATATCCGTACCCTGCATTAGCATTTCCGCCTTGCCCCATTCCAATGGTGCGCTGTCCCCGCCCCAATCAATACTCTTCGCCGCACCTCTTGGGTAGCGCACAGCGATGGGACCGGCATGGGGACCGTCGGTATGCTCCAGAGCGAACCAGAGCATTCGCTTGAACTCCTCGCCGTCCTTGGGAGCCATGATTGTCATATTGGGGATGCAATGCAGATAACTTAGGTCGAAAACGCCGTGATGCGTGGCGCCGTCCTCTCCCACCAAGCCGGCTCTGTCGAGAGCGAAAATCACAGGCAGGTTCTGAAGAGCGACATCATGTATGATTTGGTCGAACGCTCTCTGCAAGAACGTGGAGTAGATGGCTGCCACAGGACGCTGCCCCCCCGCCGCCAAACCTGCTGCGAAGCACACTGCGTGCTCCTCGGCGATACCCACGTCAATGCATCTGTCTGGGTGTGTCTGCTGCAGCTTTGTCAAACCCGTTCCATCGGGCATAGCGGCGGTGATCGTGATTACTCTCGGATCATTTTCGACCATCTTTATGATCTCTTCGCCGAATATGCCGGTATAGGTGGGAACTGAGGAGCTTTTATCCGCCTGTCCGTCCTCCGGTTTGAAGGGAGTGACTGCATGATATTTGCGAGCGTCATCCTCAGCTCGGTCGTAACCTTTGCCTTTTGTGGTGATGACGTGCACGAACACAGGGGTGTGCATTTGCCGCACCTGCTTGAATACACTCAGTAGCAGGGGCAAATCATGTCCATCTAGCGGACCGATATATTCGAACCCCATCTCCTCGAAAAAGACTCCCATGTGCTCCGGAGCGAGCAGATGGGTGAAGCTGTGCTTGAAGATACCCCCCGCCGCCCTTGATGCAATGCTACCTGCGGGCAAGCGTCTGAGGGCGCTTTTTGTCCGCCTTTCCATGCCTTGGTACCATCCGGAGAGCCGAATTTTCGAGAGGTATTTCGACAACGCCCCAACGTTGGGGGCTATGGACATGGCGTTGTCGTTCAAAACCACGGTGAAATTCCGCCCGCTGTGCCCTGCGTTATTCAATCCCTCCAGCGCCAAACCGCCGGTCAGTCCTGCGTCTCCAATGACTGCAACCACGGAATGATCTTCGCCAAGCATATCCCTTGCCACAGCGAACCCATAGGCGGCGGAAATGGATGTACTGGCGTGTCCTGCGCCGTAAAGATCGAATTCGCTTTCATCTCTTCGCAGGAACCCGCTAATCCCACCGAATTGCCTCAGCGTGGGGAAATCCTTGAGACGACCGGTGAGCATTTTGTGCGCATAGCACTGATGTCCCACATCCCAGATCAGTTTATCTTTGGGAACGTCGTAGATGGTATGCAGGGCGAGAATGATCTCCACCGCGCCCAAATTCGAGGCGAAATGCCCCCCTGTTTTGGATAGATTTGAAATGATGGACTGCCTCAGCTCATCTGCCACCTGTTTGAGCTGAGCGACGGTCATTTTTTTCAATGCGGATGGATTTTCTATTGCGGATAACAGGTCAGTCATAAAAAGCTCCCTCAATTTGAGCGCGGAACGGCAACAATATTTATACTGTGAGACTATGCGATAATCAAAATGCGACCATTGATAAACGCTTGTCAGATGTGTTTGGTAAATTCATCCGGAATGCGGATATGGAGTCAATAATCTACAAAACTCATCAAAAGAATTGCCGCCTAGTTTACCACTTCATGGATAATATGTCAAATTGCAAGAGAACTGTGCTGAATATCGTTTATTGGAATATTGCATATTTCGAGGGGATTCACATGCCATTTCATGCTCGTAATGATCGTATGAATGTTAGATTTAGCATATTTGAAGGAACGAGTGTGCGGGAGAACGTTAATCAGCGGGCTTCCATTTCTTATTCGAAGTTAGTGAAAAGCGTATCAGCGCACTCGTTCCTTTGCACCCTGAGCGGGTGTGAGAGAATGTCCGTTTAAGTCAAGCTGACCTTGAGAGCGTATGCGTAATCGCACGGCTTCTCGGATGGTTTTTTGACCGTGAGAGATTGATTGGACTGATTCCAGCTGAGCTGCTCGTTGCTGCCCAACAGCTCCACCTTGCCGATTTTCCCCGGATTGGTGGATGCCGTCAGACCAAGACTATTCACCTTGAAACTGTCGCCTTCCGGCCAGCCAAGAACGATAACGTAAACCACGTTTCCCTTCTTATTGCGGGTGAACCGAATGTCGCGGTAATCAAGCGCGCCGGTGCTTTGACCCGAGAACGCCCCGCCCTTCGCTTCATGCGAACCTTCTCCGAACACCTTCCAAGGACGAGTTGCGTAGATGGCCTCTCCGTTAACGCGCATCCAATCGCCGATAGAATCCACGATCTCTTTCTCATCAAGGTCAATGGTTCCGTCCGGCTTGCCCGGGATATTCAAAATGAATGTACCGTTTTTGCTCACCGCATCCACCATCCAGTGAATCACTTGGACCGGCTTCATATAGGAATGGTTGATGTACCTCGCCCTGTTGTAATGCCAGTCGCCTATGCAGGTTTCCGATTGCCAGGGGTAGGGCATAATTCTGTTTGTAACTCCCCTCTCGTAATCCGCCACGACAGCCTTGGCGAGATTATCCGGAACACCTTTTATGTTGATCACGCCTGAAAAATTCCCCGGATGGGTTTGCAGATTATGGTTGTAGAAATAGGCTGCGATGTTCATTCCCGCCCAGCCAAGCGGAAGAAGACCGTTATCGAAATACAGCAGATCAGGGTCGTGCTGATCAATCAAATCACGCACACGATCGTAGAAGTTTCGTACATAGGCTTCGTCTGGGTTTTCATGGATTCCGTGTTTGCGGCAATAGAGTTTCTGAGGATCGTGTCCTTGCCACCATTGTCCTTTGCCATCCTTCTTCTCCAGATGACCATCGTAAGGCACACCCTGCATGGGACCGGATTTGTCGCAGATGTGAGCCACCTGAAACCACCACCAGTTTCGCGCCGCGTGCACGGTGACTCCGAAATGCATTCCCTGATTTCTAGCCTCCTTCGCCCATTCCCCGACAACATCCCGATGCGGTCCGATGTTTTGGGCGTTCCATGAGTGATGCTTGGAGTTCCAAGTGTCGAAACCGTCGTGATGGTTCGCCAATGCGATGAAAAGCTTGGCTCCGGCGTTTTTGTAACGGGCGATAAGGTCACTCGGCTCCCAGTTCAACAAAGTCCATTGGGCGCAGAGATCCTTGTAACCGAATATCGAAGGATGCCCGTAATGATTGATTTGATTTTCGTATTGTCCGCCACCCTGGATGTACATCTGGCGAGCGTACCAATCGCTATCCTCCGGTACGCACTGCGGGCTCCAATGCGCCCAAATACCGAACTTGGCGTCCTGATACCATTCCGGCGCTTCGTAATTCAGCAGTGATTCCCATGTGGGCTTGTAAGGTCCTTCTCCTGCCAGACCTGGAATGGGGGGTGCATCCAAGGTGACTCCGTCCCATGTTCCCTTGCCTGCGGCTCCTCCGCTCGTTCCCCATCCCTCGTTCACCACCGCCTGCCAATCGGAAACGGGGAAACTCGTGGACGTTCCGCCTGCTGAGGAGTTGTCCGCGGCCAAAGCCGACGCAGGGTCCGAGGATAACGCTGTCAATCCCGCACCGGCAACCATGAGCTTGCAAAAGTCTCGTCTGTCCATAACTTTGCCTTTCCTTGATTAGTAGAAGAGTTTCGGGTCGTTATGTATGCAATTCGATATGATAACGATACCATATAATTACATCAATATACGCATCAAGTGTAACAAATAGCATACTCCTCATGGCGTTGTATGGATAGATACGAAACATTCTCATCGTCATATTTTTGTGGGGTTGGGCGGTATCACCACGTATCTTTCATCATGCGGGGTGATCGATGATGTCATTCCAACCTGACGGGTGCATTAGATGTATGTTCCATCGTCGGTACGTTGCGGACGACTCCGTAGGGGCGACCCTTCTGATCGCCCGCCCATTCTGGTCACCTGCCCCACGCATTCGCGATCCAAAATGCTTCGTTTTTCTGAGGGTGTTCGTAAAAATTGGCGTCAATCACACGCGACTTATCGAATAATTCACCTTCCCCTGAGATTCGCATAATGTGACGGCTGTAGCATGTCGGTTGTTACTACTTGGCGTATGTGTTCGATGGATGTTTTATCACCGTTTCATTGCGGGCGACCAAAAGGGTCGCCCCTATGGATGCGGCGCACTTGTGTTCAATAGATGTAATGGAATCCGGGGTCGTAATGGCGCACCACTCTTTTCTTGTGCGTGTTGCGGTGTTTTCTGGATTTTGCATGTGTTTTCGATCCTTGTTTCGGGGGATGCAGTTTGATGTTGCCTCCATCCACTTCCATCAGCATAATAGAGGGAACTTTCAGCTTCACAGTGGATTTATTTGGCGAAAACGCTGCAGTCTCCTCGCCCCCGATTCCTTGCATGAACAGAGTGAAGGGGGTTGTGCGTGAGTTCCTGGGAGGGTTGTTAGGGGTTAGTTTCACGATGTAGTTACCGTTCTCGCCAGTGTACGTTCCGATGAAATTAACTGTCATTCCGGTGTCGTCGGCCCATGCCATGGATGCGGTGTGATCGTGATTAAGTTGGAGAGTAAAACCTTGGTCGCCTTGAACAAGATGACCCTGATATGTCTCCATCTCGGAGTGATCAGGTTTGGTTTTGGCTGGTTGTGACTTGTCGGTGTTGGACTTGGCGGATTTTGTTCCTGCCGCCGCGCTTGCGGGACCGAGCATGGCAAATAATATGGCTACCAACGCCACGGACGCTAAATAAGTTGCCTTCATTGCATAATTCCTCCAATGACAGGAACGTAACCGAGGGACTTTAATGTGAATAAGCTGGAACCTCGGATTAGTTGCAAATCTCAAAAAACAGACACAAGCAAATTATCACATCTGAACTTGGCATCTTAAGAGTGAAAACTGCAACCGCACTTAATAATATTATCGCAAATCAGGTGTCAAATTATCCCGCCGAAGGGAAAAAACCAAATAAATAAGGGGTTCATCATATTGACGAACCCCTTTTTCAAGAGACGTTATGATTACGAGATTACGTTAACGTTTGATGCTCGCAAACCTTTGCCGCGCGGGTCGTTCTCCACGTCAAATTCGACGCGCTGTCCCTCAGCCAACTCGCGGTATCCGGTGGCTTGAATTGCGCTGAAATGAACGAATACATCCTCTCCATTCTCTTGCGCTATGAAGCCATAACCTTTAGTGGGGTTAAACCACTTTACCGTACCGATTTTTGCCATACTCAGACATCCTCCTGTAAGGGGTGCTGCATTTAAGACCAGGCAGGAGGCTGTCCGACTGTGAGTCTATGCCCGTTACCATTCGTCTTGGATGCATGCTTTAAGTTTCCCATGTTGGGAATAACCTATTATAACATATTCCAAGCGATACAACAAGAAATGCCTTAAAAAAATCTAATTTTATTCCACCAACATGTTAAAGTCTGTATATTCAGGGTTCCCAAAGGGCTGGAACGGCTTTATGAATGAGTGAGTCCATTCGATTCAACCTCTTCCTCGATGCATTTGCCGTATCTCGCAAGCGGTCATATCCTTGATAGGGGTATTCCACGAAAAATCACCAGGAAAAAGGTAGAATGATAGTTGACCGATATGTAGATGTAGGTATCACACAATGCGATCTATGAATGCATCCTGATCGTATATTTGAAGGAGAATACCAATGATTGTTCCAACCCGAGTTCTATTCGAACATGCATATGGAAAGTATGCAATAGGTGCATACAACATCAACAACCTTGAGCAGGCTATGGGGTTGTTCAGAGGAAATATGGATTCAAAAGCGCCCTTTATCATTCAGATTAGCAAAGGTGCGCGCTCTTACACGGACAAGAGAATGCTGGAAGCCATCATCCGCGCGGCGGATGAGATTTGGCCAGATGCGCTCTTTGCCGTTCATCTCGACCATGGTGATGAGAATACTTGCTACGACTGTATCGAGAGCGGATTTTACTCATCCGTGATGATTGACGGTTCCTCGTTGCCGTTCGAGGATAACATTGCCGTGACCAAGAGAGTGGTGGATGCCGCGCACGCGAAGAATATAAGCGTCGAAGCGGAGTTGGGTCAGTTGGGTGGCGTGGAGGAGCATGTCAAGGTGGATGAGAAGGACGCTCGCCTGACCGATCCCGCCGAAGCCGAGGAGTTCGTAAAACGCACCGGATGCGATAGCCTTGCCTGCGCAATCGGCACCAGTCATGGCGCGTTTAAGTTTTCCGGCACCCAGGGCTTGCATTTTGAGGTTATCGAGGAGATCGCCAAACGGCTTCCTCGCTTCCCATTGGTGATGCATGGCTCATCCTCCGTTCCGCAGGATGAGGTTGCTCGCATCAACGCGGCAGGCGGAGATTTGAAAGGCGCCAAAGGCGTCAACGCCGAGGAGTACCTTCCGGCGGCAAAGAGGGGTGTCTGCAAGATCAACATCGACACCGATGGCAGATTGGTTTGGTGTCGTGTTCACCGCGAAGAGTTCAAGAACAATCCGTCCAATTTCGATTTGCGCCCTCCGGGCAAGGTGTTCATGACGGAATATGCCAAGTTCATCGCCAGTCGTAACGAACTTCTGGGATCGGCGGGGCAGTTGGATTCCGCTCGCGAGCACGCGAAAAAGGCGTTGGGAAAATAATTTCACATACGTAAAATGGGAACGCCCGTTTAACCTTTGTGAGGGAACGGGCGTTTTTTACTTCACATCAAGCTGCTCGGTATCGGGAATTTACATTATACACAAGACTTGGTTTGTTTACGGGCGATGGCGTCAATATCTCGTACCGAGATCAATAGCTCCTCCAATTTATCAAGTGGAAACATTGTGGCGGGGTCTGACAATCCCTTTTCGGGTTCCGGATGCACCTCCATGAATAAGGTGTCGATGCCAACCGCAGCCGCCGCACGAGCGAGATAGGGGATGGCATCCCGATTTCCGCCCGATTGGGTTCCGCCCGCGCCGGGGCGTTGCGCGCTGTGGGTGGCGTCAAAGCAGACGGGATATCCCAGTCCGCGCATCTGCGGTAAAGCGTACATGTCAACAACGAGTGTATTGTATCCGAAACTAACCCCGCGCTCCGTTAAAAGAATGTTCCGATTGCCGGTTTCCTCGATTTTCTGCACCACGTTTTTCATATCCCAAGGAGCCATGAACTGACCTTTTTTCACGTTCACGCACTTGCCGGTAAGACCGGCGGCTCCCGCCATATCCGTCTGACGGCAGAGGAATGCGGGCACTTGAAGGATATCAGCCACCTCCGACACTGGCTGAGCCTGCCAAGGCTCGTGAAAGTCCGTCAGCACTGGTACGTTCAGTGTGGATTTGACGGTTTGAAGGATCTCCAGACCTCTCTCCATCCCCGGTCCTCGATAGGAATGCAA
>JAJZOL010000148.1 GCA_021811565.1 bacterium
CAACACCCACGATTCCAAGACGGTTCAACATATCGTGGCAACGATGGAGGACCGATACGGGAAAGCGGATCGTGTATGGGTCATGGACCGTGGCATGGTGTCCCGGGAAAACATTGACTTTCTTAAGAAGAGCGGAAGACGTTATATCATTGGCACTCCAAAAGCCCAACTGCGCCAATTCGAAAAACAACTTCTTGAGGGTGACTGGACCGCGGTGCGAGAAGGGGTTGAAGCCAAGCTTTGCCCGTCACCGGACGGGGAGGAGGTTTTCATACTTTGCCGCAGTTCCGAACGAGCCAGGAAGGAGCAAGCGATGCACGCAAGGTTCGAGGAGCGTATCGAATCCGGCTTGTCCCAAATTGCGGACGCCTGTCGCCAACACAAGCGCACACCGGTCCAGGTGGCGATGCAGGTCGGTCGCCTGCGAGAAAGGAATAGCCGCGCATCGGCTCTTTTCGAAGTGGATATAAGGACTCGCGCGGACGGTTATGCGGAATTATCATGGACAAAGCGTCCTGAATGGCGTGAATGGGCGTCTCAATCCGAAGGGTGTTATTTGCTCCGGAGCAATATCTCTGACTGGACCCCGGAAATGCTTTGGCAGGCGTACATTCAATTAACGGAGGCGGAAGCGGCCTTTCATATCCACAAAAGCGATTTGTCGCTTCGGCCGATATGGCATCATCTGGAAGCGAGAGTTGAGGCGCACATTCTAATTTGCTTTCTCGCTTATGTCTTATGGAAAACACTTGGTCAACTGTGCAAGGCGGCGGGACTGGGGGATGAGCCGCAACAGGTGATTGATGAATTGCGTGAGATACGGCTCATTGACATTGTCATGACAACGCATAGTGGTCATACAATACGTCGCAGATGCGTCACACAGCCTGGTAAGGAGCAGGCCATACTCCTACAACGGCTTGGAATTCAACTTCCGAGGCAATTGAAAATCACCAAAATGTAGTGGAAACTTTTGACCGTTTCAGAGCGATTTTACGCTCAAAAGCCAACTGTTTTAGCCGCTGACTGCGGAACTTGGGTTAGATGTTCTAACGCGTGCACCAAGGACGATGTGTGAACTCGTTTGTAATCAACTGGTGTAATGCTCAACAGAATCAATACCTGAAATTAGGTATGATCATGTGCTTAAGAACAGGGTTATGTGAATACTCCGCCGAACCCCTTCAGGGTTGCGACCAGGTTTTTCCCGATATTCAACTGATAATGTTCAAGATAGATATGGTTCATTGGATCGCTCCGCATAACTCAAAAGCGCATAGCGTGGAGAGCCGCCACCGACACGCGTTACCATCACTTTGATTGTTGTAAATTGATCAAGAATATGGTTGATGGCGCTGATATCCGGTATGTCGGCTCGGATCTTTCCGACAATCACTTCCTGTGACGGTATAATTTTGAATTCAAACATCCGTCTCTTTGGCAACACTCCCTGGAAGACGCCCTCTATTTGTTGTTGATCCTCGTGAATATTATCCTGACTGAGACGTTCATTGCTTTGACGAACCTCCCCCACATCGGCAAACCGAAAGACCCTATCCTTGAACTCAAGCGTGCATACCGCCTCCTGATCCGCCAGTGTTTTCAAAAAAGTGCGCAACGTCTCTATCGCGCGCGGGTCGGCATCGGAGACCGCCTCGGTTAGTTCGTCATCCGTTCCTTTTGTGGCTTCCAGTATTGAATTTGTCTGCTCAATGGCCGCCTCGACAGGAGACGGAATTTCATGGAAGAGCATGTCGTCACTGGGAGCCTCCTCCAATTCAAATCCGAACGAACCCAGCGCAGTTCCAGTGATCAATAACTTATAGTCTTCACGGTTTGGCAAAGCCCCGCGTGCGCCCAGAGGTCGTATCTGGCTGGCGGCAATGGCTAAGACAGTTTCTGCAAAGGTACTGACTGCTTTCGCGCCAAACGTGGCGAACATCCCATGACTTCCCACAATCGGTTTTCCCCGAAATGTTAATTTGGCGCGTGCGGGTTCGCGGGACGAAGGGGGCTGGGAGGCGAGTGTGTCTTCGACCTCTTTCTTTCGCGCTTCCAAACTCATTCGTTCGATTACACTGGAAGCGGGCAACTGTTCAATCAGCTTCTCAAGTGTAGCCCGCTCGGCCTGTGTGTTACGATACTCCTGCATATTCATGGTTGCCCTCCGCTATACATAATTCTTTCAAGGTTGACTTGAGCGACCTGATCATCCGCCGAGGATAGGTCGATCTGAAGATATCCTTTCCATTGTCCATTACGTCTGTGAGACCAAAGGCTATACCAGTATGTCGAAATTTCGATGAGTATCTCAGGATTATCCACATTCAATTGTACGAAATACGCATCAACATGATAATCAGCCTTGGTATGAACAGGATTAAAAAGTCGAGGGGAATCATGAACCATATCCGCTTGATTCCGCCCGTTTGGCGGATGAAAGAAAGTGATAACGTCAATATCACGGGGAGAGCGTTCTTCTATCATCTCTATGTGCTCAAGAAAACTTCCGTCAATCCACTGGAATCCATTATCAATATGAGCGGAATGTAATTTTGCCCGAAAATCCAGGAAACCGTGTAGAATTTGAGTGCGATCCTCCGAGGTTGCATATCGAAGAATGAGATCGGTGAGTGTAACCAGGTAGGGCGAGCGATCGGTTTGAGTCGGAGCCACGGGATTAAAGGGGGACAACACGCCCTGGGATGTCCATTGCGGGATCGAAACAGTATCCACTGGAAACACCTCCATTCTCCTGAAGTAATTGCCAAATTCGGTTAAATAGATGGATAACGCATATCTCACGCATACTGAAATGACAGCGGAATGAATTATACAATTATCCGCTATCCGCTTTTCCACGGCATGGATGTAATGGGGAATATCCCAATCTCACTATCAACTATTACGATATCAGTCTCCGCTATCCAAAGACGTTCACCACCCAGCACCGCATTTACTTTACCTTCCGGATAGCTCTTTTGCCATTGCATATTAAAATTCATGCTGGTGGTATCATCGACTTGGCAAACACGAAGGCTCAAATTGAAATGCGTTATGGCTCTATGGGGAAGTTTGTGGACTGAGATCAAGCTTTCCCATAGAGCCATAACATTAATAGCTGTTATACATGAATCCCCCCCGCACCTCATTCCTCCCAACCCCGAAGGGGTTGAAACATGAATAGCGGTTGAACATGACCCCCCCCCGCAGTCGCCCCGCATTGTATGATTTCAGAGAATTTCCACAAACTTACCCATGGAGCCTGAATTTTCAGTTACCTGACCTAACCTTTCGAAAAAAACGATAGTAAAACGAGCTGGAATCGTACCTATATATGGAAAACGAATCTGATAGGATCGCTTCACTCATCCCGGTCGTGCGAGGTCTCACTTCTCCGGAGAATCCTTGGGTTCGTTTGGTAAAAAAAGAGAGTTTCCTTTTTTATTTGGCGCAGCCGCCTCGTTGTTGAAAAACACGCATTTGACCAAGGGGGCGCAAGTGCTTAATCGGCAAATTGAAGGACTTCCGGACATACCCGGAACCCGACACCCGATACCCGATACCCGATACCCGATACCCGGCATACCCGATACCCGACACCCGATAGTAAAACAGGCTGCAACCATACCTATAGATGGAAAACGAATCGGATAAGATCGTTTCACTCATCCCGGTCGTGCGAGGTCTCACTTCTCCGGAGAATCCTTGGGTTCGTTTGGTAAAAAAAGAGAGTTTCCTTTTTTATTTGGCGCGAAGCAGCCTCGCTGTTGAAAAACACGCATTTGACCAAGGGGGCGCAAGTGCTTAATCGGCAGATTGAAGGACTTCCGGACATGCCCGACACCCGACACCCGATACCCGGCATACCCGGCATACCCGGCATACCCGGCATACCCGGCATACCCGAGACCCGAGACCCGAAAGTAAAACAGGTTTTATTTGGCGCGAAGCAGCCTGATTATTGAAAACACGCATTTGACCAAGGGGATGCAAAAAGGCGAGAGAGATGCTTCCTGGCGATGACGGGGCAAGAAGCGTACTTCATGTGTTGAATAGGGATATGAGGAAGCCGGGCATGATGTGGGCGGGAACGGGGCTGTATCCATGCTTTGTTGACGCGCCGCTCATCTTGTAGGTGAGCTGGGAGGTACGGTGAAGCGAAGGAGGAGAAATCTCCTCATGAACGCACAAATATAATTAAGAAATGCGAGACAATGTGTGCGGCGTGAATTTCTCCACATGATTTGTGTCACACCCGTCTGACCCCGGCACCGGTCTTATTCAAAGATCGTTTTCTTCTCTCTTGCTGAAACTTGAGGAAACCCACGCAATTTGTTTCATTTTGATGGTATATTATGCAAAAAATATTACGTTGGCGCGGGAGTATTCGAATGCGTATGAGACAACGCTCCAAGCAGGAGGGGTTGAAGGATAGCGCACACTTGACCGAGGCTTTGCAGGTGGCGTGGTACCATTGCATCCTTGAAATGCCCCTGAAGAATATTGCGGAATTAATGGGGAAAAGTCCCGCCACCATCACGCGAAGGCTGGATGAAGTGAGACAGGCTGGATGGCTTAGAGATCGCCCGGAGTTCAATCCTCCTGCTGAGATTTGGAAAGACCTGCGCGGAAAGATGACATGCACTCACGTCGAAAAGGTTCTCACCGATTACTTTGGACCGGATATGTTACTGCGGGTGACGGTGCTCCCCTCCAATATGCGTTCAGGCGTCTCTAAGGAGGTTAGTTCCGAGAACGTCGAGCGCGTTGGACTGTTCGCCGCCCACCGTATTTGCCAGGAATTGAGTGACGGAGAGCATGTGGTGGGTTTGAATTGGGGATGGTCGGTGCGCCAATGCATCGTGAACCTGAAACCGGCGCGTCCCAATTCCGATATCTGGTTCGTACCGCTCGTAGGTAGCCTCAGCCTGGATGAGAACGATCCCCATTACGAGGAGGCGCTGGAGTGTTCGAGCAATCGCCTGGCGCAAATCGCCGCGATTGCTTTCTCCTCTCCTCATATTTTGAGGCTGAACACCCCTGCTTACATCCCTCGCCGCTTTCATAAGGATGAGAAAGGGCTGCGCTCCATACGGGATTTCATAGAGAGCGATGTTTCCTATCGCCGTATCTTCGGCATGCCGGACAAGCCTGGGCTTATCACAAAAATGGACACCCTCATCACAGGACTCACCTGGCTGGACGTTCAGACCCTTCCAATTTATCGCCCCGGACTAATTACGGAAGCCGACCTGCCAAATCTTGAACGTGCCGGGGTGGTGGGCGATTTGGCGTTGCACCTCCTTCTGGAGAATCCGAATTTGGGCGAGAATGGCGAAGAGTGTCCTGAGGTCTCTCTGGTACGCGAGCTGAACGATCTTATCATCGGCGCATCCCCTGCGGATTTCATCCATTTGGCGGAACGAACACGCAAGCGGGAAAACAAGGGGCTGGGGGTGATTGTTCTGGCGGTTGGACCTCGAAAGGCGCGCATCCTCATCTCCGCCATCCGACTTGGGGCGGTGAATGAGTTGATAACCGACCTTGAGACCGCTCTCGCCATCGGCAGATACCTGGGAATTGAAAAGGAGATGAGATTAAGCCAATAGGGGAGATACGAAGGTCGCGCATGCTTACGCCAAACGGTATTTTCTGATCCGAGTGACGTTTAGCAATTTGAATTCAGGTAATTGCATTTAGCGACTTTACGATTTGGACTGCGATTTTCAGTTAACTTGAAGTGCGTGAATTCCCTGTTGTTTTTTGAGAAAGGTAATTCAAATGAATCAAAACACGACGTTTGGACTTGATAACGCGAAATCGTTGGAGTTGCTCACATCCGGGGTGAATCATGCGCATATCGCGGAATTGAATAGTCGTTTGACCGATATCCATTCACAGTTCGCCCAAGAGAGAGACATGGATTATCCGGCGCTTCAGAAGAGGCTCAGGGCGTGGACGCGCTCCCATTTGCAGACCAAGGATATCGAATCCGTCATTGAATTGGCTCAAAAAATACGGGAAAAATTCAAAGTTTTTATCGTGGTTGGGATAGGAGGGTCCGATCTTGGGGGGAGAACCCTTCATGACACTTTGGACCATCCCTACCACAATCAACTCTCCGAGGAGAGACGCAAAGGGGCTCCTGAAATATATTTCACCGGAGACACATTCGATCCAAAGCGGTTACTCGCATTGCTGGATATTCTGGAGACGACCGGCAAACTGGATAAGACCTGCGTTAACATCATCAGTAAGTCCGGAAAGACTGGCGAGACCATCTCCGCCGCGCTTGTGATAAAGGAGAGGCTGAATAGGGCGGGCGTGAAAGAGTGGAATCGTCAAATCGTCGCCACGACCGGCCAAAACGAACAGAGCGTACTATTTCAGATGAACAAATTGACTCCCTTTTTCGGCATGCTGCCCGTGCCTGACGGAGTGGGGGGGCGGTTCAGTTTCGCATCGCCCGTAGGTCTTTTACCCATGGCGGTGACCGCAGTGAATAGCACACCGAAGGAGAGGGTTGAGGCGGCGCTCAGCGGATACGCCGAGGCTCACGAAAGGTTTCTGGCATCGGAGGATTCCAGTGCGAACATCGCTTTCTCCTTGGCGAAATGGTGGCAATTAGGCGAACAATTTTGCGCGAAAACCGATTTGGTGTTTTGCAACTATGCGGATGATGCGAGACTCGGGGATTGGTTCGTTCAACTGTATGAGGAGAGCCTGCAGGAAAGATGTGGAGGTCTGAACGTCATCGGCACTCGCGGACCCACAGGGAACCACTCCATTCTTAATGGGATTCTGCGCGGACCGCATGATAAATTGGTTCTTTTGTTGCGATGGCATGATCTCGGAGAGGATGCTACCATTCCGATCGGTTCGGGAGTAGGAGGCGATCTGAAGTATTTCGAAGGGCTTCCTCTCTCCGCCATTCAGGACGCCTCCTGCCTGGCGACATGCGAGGACTATTTGAAGAACGGAGTTCCCACGGCACTGTTAAACGTGCCGAAGCGTGATGAGCGCAATCTTTTCCTTCTTATGCGAACGCTGATGGACGCCGTGGCGGTGAAAGGTCGCTTGCAGAACCTCGCCCTCAACAACGCAGGGGAGACGGATCCCTGCAACGAGTTGACATATCTTCAGGATGGCGTAGAGGGATACAAGATTGGAACACGACAGAAAGCCGCGGAGATGCAGCAAAAAGCGTAAAGGGTTCTCGCCGGGGTTACCACTTGTTATTAATTCGGCAATTAAATATCATCGAATCTATTCACTTTATCAAGAGTGATTTAACATATTTTGTTAACTATTTCATTGCCATATGGATGGTGGCGGAATCAATCGTCATCATCCTTTTCTATCTCCTCGACCGGTTTCAGTTTCGCATTGGGCGAGGGAATTTTCACTTTTAATATCTTCTGCAACGCATTATCCACCACGAGGGCGTATCCGTTTTTTGTGATTGCGATCGCCCTCGGACCGGACAGATGATCGCGCTTTGTTCCATACCATACCCATACATCCACCCCATGCTTGTTGAACATGTGGATCGCTGCGTACCGATGACTTGAGGCGAAGACACGTCCGTATTTATCCACAATTGCATATACAGGCTCGTCAACTCCATCCAGCTTGTTGGTTAGCCGATACCTGCCATTTCGTTCGGGGGTGAACACGTCGATCTTATTCGTATAAAAATCCACTACGTAAAGTCTGCCTTTTGCGTCAAATGCCACGCTCATGGGATTGTGAAGCTCCTTGGCTCCAATGATGCGAACGAGTTTGCCCTTTGCATTGAACTCCTGCACTCTTCCGTTGTTCGTATCCGCCACGAAAATATCCCCTTTGGAATTCGCCGCAATTCCCATGGGCGAGCTAAATTCCCCGGGAGATTTCCCTTGGGGGCGGAAATGCTTCATCAACACCTTGCATGTGGGGGAGAGAATGGCGAAACCTGACGGCGAAGTGTCGTCATTTCCGCATATCGCCACTAACAGTTTGCCTTTGGAATAGGGGCTGATTCCGTAGGAATTCCGCAAGATCCCATTGCCGGAACCCATCAAACCGATCCACGCGCCATGGCGATCTTGCACCAAAATACGGTCCCACCCTGCGTCCTTGATGTATCGCCAGCCGTTTTGTCCGATAGCCATTCCCCATGGATCTTTCATGTGAACCATGCGAAGGGTATTGGAAAACGCACTCTCCACGCCATTGGAGCTAACAGCAGTGACAACGAAACGATTCATCGGCTCCTTTCCGAAAACACCTTGCCATTTTGGGGATCCATGGATGACGGCGCAGGATTGAAATCGGCATTCCGAACCGGTCGCACGATATAGATGATATGCTGTCGCTCCTCGTACCGGCTTCCAATACAATTGGATTTTGTTTCTTTCGTTAGAGCCTGATAGCCCCGAAGGTGCGGGCAATGCGTGTATGGGAGGAATGTGCGTATGGAAGGAGAAGGTCATGGAATTCCTATGTCCGTCCCAATAAGCGCAATTCAACTGTGGCACGTCCAACCAATGGAATTCCTCTTGACCGTGACCTGTGATTGAAATGAGCATCACGTTGTTCGTGCCAGCGGTAATTCTTCCGAATGGGTTCCCTATTCTTGCGCGGTATTTCCTACGAATGGAGCCGGGACTGGCGCGATTGGGCAGGGTGAATATTCCTGTACCGTTTGTCCTCCCGCTGAATAAAGGGGAAGGGGAGTATGTCCCTTGGCGATCAAGCCAAAACGTGAGACGAGCATCTTTGACAGGCTTATCCTGAGCGTCTAAGACTTTGATCCGGCAACTACGCGGGATGCAATAGAGATAAGCATCGGGAGAGTGCGCATTCTTCTCAAACAAGGTGTATAATGCGCCGATCTCCTCCTCGGTAAATGAGGGGGGGAAGGAATTGATGTGTTGGCTATTTTTCGGTGTATCTCGGTGTGACATCAGTAATGGAATGCCATGGCGATCCGATGCAAAGTTATCATAAGAGTGACGATTGAATGCGTTTTCAGGAATTACTCCCACCGTGCTTATCCATTGCAGGAATAGATTTTCCGTCGTTGGAGCACTTTCGTCTTCATTATTGGTGTTATCGACTATCCAAACGGCGTCAAATTCATTAAGGATCGCACCGTGAGAGTTACGGAAGATCTCCTTGTATGTTTTCCTGGGATCGGGTGAGACTATGATCTTGTCGCATCGGAACGATGGAGCGAGTGAGCGAGAAAATTGCTTTGGCTTGGGGCTTGTTTGAATAAGCCTGTTCATCCTTCGCAATTGGGCTTGAGCCCAATCCTCGAACGAACCATCACCGGATGAGTTCGATCGGGAGTGAAATGATTCGTAGGTCTTTTCGCCAATGATCCAGAGCATGCTCCATGCGTCCGTGGCGATTTGCAAGGAGTTATTGACGTGGGAAATTTTCTGCATGCTGTGTGACGGGTCTGCGATGAATTGCACGTAATGTCTTCCCGGCTCCCAACGCCATTCCCTTTGAATGGAGATGGAATGCAAAGGATGCAACGTACCCCTGCATCTTCCCTCGTACACCCTCTTTCCGTCAATCCGCCATTCGTAGCTCCAATCTTGCGCATCGGAGTCGCCGCAATTCTTCACTGTTGCGGTCAATCGTACGGTTTCCCCTTTATGGAAGCCCGCTTTGCATGAATTCGCCGAGTGAATTGGAGCCATGCTGATGACCCTAACGTCCAGGGCCGGCGTTCCAAGAGCGGGCAGGGCATTTGCCTGAGAGAGAGAACAAGAGAGAAGCATAGTCAAGAGGAAAAGACCCCAAAGCGAAAACGATTCGATTTTTTTCATCAATAACGCACTCCATAGAGGAATATTCTGATTGAGAGAGAATAATCACATTATAAGAGATTTCCGGCTCATATACAATTTTTTCCGCTTTTGCCATGTTTGCAACGAGTAGTGAAAATGGATGCGCAAATAACCTCATTGTTACCATGCATCTCTTCGAAGCGAACGGTATTTATCTTTTGAAGAAAGGACACGACGATGAGCGAACAGATTGAAGATTTGATTGAAGAAATCCTTAGCGCCCCTGAATCTTTTGACAAATACATTCAGGAATTGAAAATGCGTCGTACTAGAATTCGTGAATGGAAGGAGCGCGAAGGCGATCTCATTCGGATGCGTGAGGAGCTTGGGATTGAGCTTCAACTCTCGGTGGATGACGGCGACGATGAGATCGCTAACGAGTTGCGAATGGTGATCGAGGCGTGCGAGGCGAAGATGGAACAGCATCGGCAGAACAAGCCCGTCAGCATCTCCCTCTTTTCCTCGAAGATTCCGCTTGCAAAGGATGATCCGGCTCGATCGCCGATTAATTCATTGCATTCCGGCCAGGTGATTGATAAGGAATCAGTCTCTTTGGTAATGCAGATGAACTCCTTGGAAACGATAGATGAGACGGATAAGGAATCGGAACTAACCGAGGATATTGATAAGGATGCCGAGAAATTGATTGAGAACCTTGAACCGGAGTTGTCGGAAGAGGAATCCGTCAGGCTGATTGAGAAATCCAGGGAGATTTCCGAAATGTGGGAGGACGTGAGGGGGCGTTTGGTTTTGAATGACAACATGGAGGTGGATCGCAACGCATTTTTGGAGACAAAGGCGATCAAATGCATGCTGAATGGATTGCAGGAAAGCTCCCTCAATACCGAGGCGGAGACAGTTCTTGCGCAGGTTAGTGATGAAATGAGCGGCATATTGCCGATGGTGCGAGTAAGCGAGGAGGAATTCCCGTTTACGAATGTGAGCTTGACTGCGGATGCGTGGAAGGCGTTTGCAGATCGATATCTGAATTTGATCAAAGCCTGGGACGCGATGGACTGGTATGAGAAACATTATTCAAAGCTTGAAGGGAATCTCAAATCTGACATATTGAATGGCATTACGGCAAGTCAGAAATTAATGTATCGAAAACTCGAACAAAATCATCTTGCTGATAAGAGCCAAGAAAAACTGTTCCATTTAATACAGAAATACAATGATACAGCCGGTTATCTTTCATCTTTAGATGAAAACATTACGGATAAAACGCTTCTTACCAAAGA
>JAJZOL010000203.1 GCA_021811565.1 bacterium
GATAGAAAACCGTCATCGCGGGCAAAATGTTGTCATCCATTTGGAGGCGACCGGTGACCGCTTTGGTGTGCTGATCAACGGCATGAGACTTAATAGCGCGGGATTGTGGCGCGGGCGTTCCTTCCAATTCGATGTAACCCCGATGATTAAATTCGCTAATGCGAACCTAATCGAAATTGCGGGAGGCTCCGGAAGTAAAACCATCCAGAAAATTGAGATGCGTTTTTATGCCAAAGGGTTTTTTCCATGATTTTTTAATGACGTATTTCCGCATTGTCCCGGTTGAAATGATTATCATAATCAAGTCCTCGAAAAAAGGTGTCGAAAATCGACGTCATGGTTAATATATCACATGAGCTGTCGTAACCGAAACAGACATCGGCGAGGAGAAAGGTGATGATAATGATTGCGGAAATGAGACAATTAGTAACCATGATGAAACTTGGCGAGGTTCAAAGCCACGGCGCGATGAGCGTAATTCCCATTTTCAACCCGCTATTGGGTGGTCCTGAATACCTGATACTATCCGACGCTGCAAGGAACAAACGAATCAACATTTGCGAGGTAAGTGATGGAGGCATAGTCTCCAAAGCGAAGGTTATCAATGAGGAAATCCATCCATTGCTCTTGGTTGAAGGAGAGGAGATAAAAGGGGCGAAGCAAAACCGTATCATCAACGCCACGGTTCTCGCGGAAAGCGGTAAGGTGACATTTATACCTGTCACATGTGTGGAACAGGGAAGATGGAGTTCAAATCCTCAAAATTTTGACGACTCAGAGAGCATGCTGCCTCCTACTATGCGGGAGAAGGTCAAAAAAATGGTTCATTCCTCACTCCATACCAAAGGTGAAAGGGGAACGGATCAGTGGAGTGTCTGGGAGGATGTGGCTTGTTATCATGACATGTATGATGTGAGTTCTCCCACAATGGCCCTGCAGGATGTCTATGTGAAGGAGAAGAAGTCCATCGAGGAATATCTCAAGGACTTTCATCTTCACCCCATGCAAACAGGGATGATCGTCTTGTTCAACGGTAAGGTGGCGGGAATCGATTATTTCTCTCAGGATAAGGCCTTCGCTGAATCCTTTCCGAAACTAATTCGCAGTTACGCTCTTGAGGCGATGCGAATGAAAGATGAGAAATCGGATGATAAGGAGTTGGACGCTGCCCGGGATTTTCTCAAAGGGTTGGAAGAGGCTAAAATGGAACGATACCCATCGGAAGGGCTCGGGGACGAATGGCGGTTCGAAGACGACAAGATGACTGGCTCTTCGTTATGGTATCAAGGGGTGTGCATTCATCTTTCCGTACTGACTTCAAGATCCGAAAGTGTACGACCACGGAGAGAGTCTTTTCACGACATCTGGTGATGATCCCTTCGGATATTATCAAATCGGGTATTAAATAGTTGATGGAATATGTGAAATCACTCAAAATAAAGTGAATATATTCAATGATATTTAATTGCCGATTTCATAAAAAACAGGCGCAGCGCCCATTTTCAAATATACACGGTGTTATGCGGGCTGACTTCGAAAGAGCTGTCTGGTGTGCGTCATCCCTCCATATCCCGAGAAGGATATGCAGGGGTGATTCCCTCGGTTCGGTTCAACTTTTTGCAACAACGTTGCGGCTGTAGTTTGCTACATCCATTATCATGATGGAGTGTCTTGCAATTAGGGTAAAAGCGAATGCAACCAACGTCATCCACTGAGGGAAATGCAATCTTAACCAGTCCATCTAACCGTGAACCATTTTGAACACCATCAACACATCGTTGTAGAGGAATCGGCAAACCAATATTGTCAACATGATTAAAAAAAACATTAGTATCAGGGCGTGAATTGTCCAATTGGCGTACACCATGATCGTTTTGCGTTTCTCACCCGATGGGTTTTTGGGGGTCCATTTGCCATGGCGATAGAGGGGCGAAAGCATGTTTTTCGCCTCCATCGAACCCTTCTCAGCCGCTTTTCGGTAGTATTGCATCGCTTTTCGATAATTAAAAGGAAAGATGGGTCCGAAATGATACAGTTGTCCTAATTTGTACAATAACCCGGCATCACCCTGTTCGGCGGATTTTTCAAACCACTTGAGAGCCTCCTTTTTGTTCTTTGGCGCTCCAATGCCCTTTCCATGTAGAATCCCCAGATAATACTGAGCCATGGGATAACCTTTATCGGCGGCTTTTTCAAGCCAAAAGTATGCATTGGCGTAGTTCCGCCTCACCCCTTGACCATGAGAATAAAAATAACCTATGTTGTATTGAGCGGGGGCGTAATCTCTTTCTGCTGCTAAAAGGTTCCATGCAAAAGCTTTGGAAAAGCTCCTATGTGCGCCATTTCCGGCAAGATAGAGAACCCCCAGATTCATTTGCGCCGATTGCATTCCTTTTACTGCGGCGGCTTGGAAATATTCAAAAGCTTTATTGTAATCTCTTGCCACTCCCCATCCATTTTTGTAGATCAAGCCAAGTTGATATTGCGCCGGAGCGTACCCTTTTTTAGCGGACAAGCGGAACCATTTTATCGCTTGGTTGATATCTTTCGCGACCGCGTAACCCTTAAGGTAAAAAAGCCCTTGGTAGTATCGAGCCACATCGTGCCCTAATTCGGAGCCTTTTTGAAACCACTTTATTGCCTCTTCATAGTTTTTTTCAGCGCCGTTGCCGTTCATATACAACTTTCCCAAATCCGAGCATGCTCCGGGGATATTGTTTTCCGCAGCTTTGCGTAACCATTTGATCGCCTCTTCATAGTTTTGCGGCGTTCCTCTGCCCTGTCTGTACATCCAACCGATCAAGTGTTGCGCATCGGCGGATCCACTTTCGGCAGCCAAACGAACCCAATAATAGGCTTCGGAATCGTTTTGCGGCACGCCTTTTCCATTTATGTAAAGTAGGGCGATGCTAATCTGCGCATCAATCAACCCTTGTTCCGCGGCTTTACGAAACCATTTCTCAGCCTCCGCATTGTCCTGCTCGACATCTTTCCCGTTGTGATACATCAACCCAAGAGTGTACTGAGCATCGCTCAATCCGTTTTCCGCCGCCATGCGGATCCATCGCACCGCCTCCGCACCATCGCGCTCCGTTCCAACCCCCTCATCCAACATCCGCCCCAACATATTCTGAGCGCGATCCAATCCGTTTTCCGCCGCCTTGGTTATCCAATAGAACGCTTGGGAATCATCTTGAGGAATACCTATTCCATAATGGTAGTGGTGCGCGAGATGGTATTGCGCTTCGGACACTTCCTGCTCCGCCGCTTTTTTAAACCACTTAACCGCTTCCGCATCGTCCTTTTCGACGTTTTTCCCATTGTGATACATCAAACCCAGTGAATATTGAGCATCATCCAATCCATTTTCCGCCGCCTTGGTTATCCAATAAAAAGATAGGGAATCATCTTGCGGAATGCCCATTCCATAATGGTAGTGATGCGCGAGAAGATACTGGGCATCGGATACTCCCTGCTCCGCCGCTTTTCGGAACCACTCCACCGCCTCCGCATCATCCTGTTCGACGTTTTTCCCGTTGTGATGCATTAACCCCAGAGCGAACTGCGCATCGCCCAATCCATTTTCCGCCGCCATGCGAATCCATCGCGCAGCCTCGGCACCATCGCGCACCGTTCCAACTCCCTCATCCAACATCTTTCCCACCAAGTATTGGGCGCGATCCAATCCGGATTCAGCCGCTTCGAGATACAAGAAATAGGCTTCCGATTCGTCTTTCGGAACCCCTATGCCTTGCAGATAGTGGTATGCGAGATTGTATTTCGCCTCCGGATTCCCTTGTTCCACCGCTTTTTGAAACCATTCCACCGCCTTTTCGTAATCCTGCGGGACTCCGATGCCTTGCGCATGCATAATTCCCAAGGAGACTTGGGCGTCACTCAATCCTTTGGCGGCGGCTTCTTGAAACCAAAAATACGCTTGGGACAAATCCTTGTCCACCCCAACGCCTTGGAGATAGCGGTATGCAATGTTTTGCTATGCTTCCACAGCCCCTTGCTCCGCAGCCTTGCGGAACCATTTTGTCGCTTCCGCTTCATCTTGCGGGCGTCCAATTCCGAGGGCGTACATCTGGGCTAGTTCCAACTGCGCCGGATCGTATCCTATCTCCGCCAAGAAGGCGATGTCGTCAAGCTCGTCCATATCATACTCCTCGTATCCTTAGACCGAAACACGGTGTTACGGCGTTTACAATGCGGAATGGAAGCTATCCCTGGATTGAGATTGATTTATGTGAGATGCTCATGAAAGACGAACGGTTAATGTATACGCGCTAACTCCGTGAGAAAAATGGAGCGCACGGTAATTAGAAGTATATCATTCCGAAAATGGAACGTCAAGCGATGGAAATCGCAACCTTATCATCTTCACAGCCCTGAATGCAACTCTCTCTTGAAAACATTTCTGTTTCCAGCATGGGAGGGATTGGGATTAATGATATAAGGATATACTTAATAGATATGAGACGTGGTGAATTCAAAAATGCAAAATTCGCGGGAGAGTGTATTTTCAAATTCGCTCAAACACCTTGCATTTGAATTTTCAATTACCTGTAGCGTGTAAAAGGAAACCAGTCTACGGCTAACACGGCAATACAATTCCACTCTTGCCTTGCTGTGACTACAATATGAGGAGATGATATTTATCCATGTCAAATGATTTTATTGATGGAACTCTCGAAAATGAAGTGCAGCGCATTGGTCGTCAAATTCTGGAAAAAGCCTCTAAAGTCGCCCCGGCTGCGGAGCGAGTCAGTATGTTTGATCGTATGGTGATGGATTGGGTGACCCGTGAAGAACAACTTAAGACTCAGCTTCTCCGGTTCATAGATGCCGTACCGGCACTGCGATCGCCCGAGGAGATCGCGGCGCATTTGCGTGAATATCTACTGCGACCGGATATCCCCTTTCCGGGAATTGGGCGTATCGGGTTGGATGTTGCGGCAAACAACCGTCTCGCTCAAAAAGCCGCAGCATCCGTCATCAAGGCGAATATCGTGCATTTGGCTCGACGTTTTTTCGCAGGGGAGAAGCTTTCAGAGGTTATTTCGACAGTTCGTTCGTTACGCAAGGATCACTACGCCACGACCGTGGACATCCTTGGTGAAGCGACCGTCAGTGATGAGGAGGCGGCGTTTTACGAGGGACAGTATCTGTACCTATTGAACAGTTTGGTTCAGGAGGCGGCGAAATGGAAGTATGACCCGCTGCTGGATGAAAGCGATGGGGAACGGATTCCCCCCACAAATGTCTCCGTGAAGCTATCCTCCCTGAATGCCATGCTCGACCCTTCCGCCCCCGAGGAGAGCAGCCTTGAGGTGCGAAAGAGATTGCGCCGCATTTTGCACATGGCGAAAAATGGCAATGTTGCGGTGAACGTGGACATGGAGCAATATTCACTGAAGGACGTGACAATCAGGGTGTTTCGAGATGCCTTGGAGGAGCGGGAATTCGAGGATTGGCAATATTGCGGCATCGCCATGCAAGCGTATTTGAAGGATACGGTGCACGATATTGAGGGATTGATTGAATGGGCGAAGGAACGAAATCGTTCGGTTTCAATACGTCTGGTGCGAGGAGCCTATTGGGATTACGAGACCATTATCGCACGGCAACGGCAGTGGAGCATACCGGTGTTCACCGAAAAAGCCGCCACGGATCAATCCTACGAAAAATGCTTGAAAATAATGATAGATTCGTATCCCACCGTGAGAGCCGCAGTGGCGACCCATAATCTGCGCAGCATCGCTTTGGCGATGGCGTTGCAGGAGCGTGCCGGTTTGCAGAAAAATGCGATCGAATTTCAGATGCTCTACGGCATGGCGGATCCGGTCAAGCGAGTGATAGCGGATATGGGCTACAGGCTGCGCGTTTACACCCCATATGGCGAACTCCTACCGGGGATGGCGTACTTGGTTCGCCGGCTGTTGGAGAACTCGAGTAATAACTCCATGATAAGCCTAAACTGGGAGGCTGGCGGCTCGCCGGAGGAAGTACTGGCTCCTCCTCGTATTTCGGCCGAGGGAGTGTCACTGGAGAAAACACGACATTTTGTAAATGACCCTGATAGGGATTTTGCAGACCCGAAGCAAAGGGAGGCGTTTTCCCGCGCCGTGGAGAGCGTAAGAGGGAAACTCGGCAGGGATTTTCCGCTCTGGATATCCAATCATCCGGTTCAAACGGACAAATGGCTGGTCTCCGTAGACCCGTCCCGACCGGAAACTGTGGTAGGACGAGTGGCAGCCGCTGACCAAAGCCATGTGGATCAGGCGATCCGTGCTGCGATGGATGCTTTTCCCTCTTGGCGAGACGCAGGCACGGAACAGCGCACGACGATCCTGCGAAAAGCTGCAAGCTTGATCAGAGAACGTCGGGATGAGTTGGCGGCGTGGGAGGTGTTCGAGGCGGGAAAGCGTTGGCATGAGGCGGATGCGGATATAAGCGAGTGCATCGACTATCTGGAATACTACTCCCATTGTATGCGGGAGATTGAATCCGCACGATTAGTCGAGAGTTACCCCGGCGAGGAGAACCGCACCCTATACGAACCGCGCGGCGTGGTGGCGGTGATATCCCCATGGAATTTTCCTCTCGCAATCCTCTCCGGCATGACGGTGGCATCTCTGGTTACAGGGAATACCGTGGTGCTAAAGCCCGCCCCGCAAACTCCTGTCATCGGTGCGTTATTTGTGCGGATCATGGCGGAAGCGGGACTCCCTGACGGCGTTCTGAATTATATCCCCGGCGAGAACGCGGTGATAGGAGATTATCTCGTGGATCACCCGGATATCGCCATGATTGCTTTTACAGGTTCGCGCAAGATTGGCGAAAGAATTTATCATCGCGCTTCGGTTGTGCATGAAGGGCAGCGAGTTTTGAAACACGTTATCGCCGAGATGGGCGGCAAGAATGCTCTGATCATCGATTCCGACGCAGATCTGGATGAGGTGGTCAGCGGGGTGGTGGTTTCGGCTTTTGGGTACCAGGGACAGAAATGTTCGGCTTGTTCGAGGGTGATTTGCGTGGGATCCGTCTATGAGCCTTTTCTGAAAAGAGTGATAGAAGCCACCAAGACCCTTCCGATTGGTCCCGCCGACAACCCCTATTATCGCTTGGGTCCGGTGATTGATGCTACTGCCATGAACCGCATTCGAGACGCCATCGAGAAAGGGAAGCGCGTGGCGAAGGTTGCATTGGAAATTCCGACTCCGGATCGTGATGGCGGATTCTATGTCGGTCCGGTGATCTTTCGCGATGTGGATCCAAATTGCTTTCTGGCGCAGGAGGAGATATTCGGACCGGTGCTGTGCGTTATTCCGGCGAAGGATATCGAACAGGCTGTGAAAATAGCGAATCAGACCGCCTATGGATTGACTGGAGGCGTTTATTCTCGAAGTCCGTCCAACATAGATTACGTTTGTCGGGAATTCAGGGTGGGGAATTTATATGTAAATCGCAAGATCACCGGTGCATTGGTCGGACGGCAGCCATTTGGAGGGTACATGATGTCCGGCACCGGAAGCAAGGCGGGAAGCCCGGATTACCTGAAGCATTTCATGGTGATGCGGGTTATCACGGAGAATACCATTCGACGAGGGTTCGCGCCAGACACCTCGAAAACCGAATAGCTTGCGATTCATTCGTTCGCGATTGGCGAGAAACCCTGGGAACGGCGAACAACTATCATCCTTTTGGAGGTTAACGATGAAACTGCTTATACCACTCTTCAGTCTGATATGCTTGTCGTCCGCGTTAATGAGCGTGGCTCAAAGCGCGGTCATTCACAGGGAGGATATCGAATGGCTGGATACGCGAGTATTTGACGGGCGTGGAACCAAACTGCCCCGTGTTTTGCTTGTCGGAGATTCGATCTGCCTCGGGTATTTCGGCAAAGTGCAGGCTCTCCTTCAAGGCAAGGCATCCATGGCGTATCTCGCGACCTCCAAGGCGATACCCGATCCCGCTTATTTGGAGGAGGTGAAGACTTTGCTCGACGAATACAAGTTCGATGTCATTCATTTCAATAACGGATTGCATGGCATGGACTATACCGAGCGGGAATACGAACGCCATTTTCCCAATCTGATCAAGCTGTTCCGCAAGATGCAGCCTCAGGCGAAACTCATATGGGCGAACAGCACGACGTGGAGGGAATCGGCTCCGAATTTGGATCAGTTCCATCCGAACAATGACCGAGTTATAGCGCGAAATCGCATCGCCGACCAGATCGTATCCAAGGATGGAATTCCAATTGATGATTTATACCGTCTTGTGGCGGATCATCCGGAATGGAAGGCGAATGACGGGGTGCATTTCAACGATCAGGGGTACTCGGCGCTGGCTGATCAAGTGGCGGAGTACGTGCTCAAAGCTCTTAAGGAGAGATGATAATGCCATGCGATCCGTTCTGCTTGCTCTGTTTTTGGCGATGACCGCGAGCAGCGTTTCCGCTCAGCCCTCCACTCAAAAGGTGGAGAGATGGCGCGTTGCCGAGATCACACTCACCAGTTCTCACGCTTATAAAGACCCATTTGACGATGTGACGGTATCCGCCACGTTTACCCACGGCAATGTTGTGCTTGTGCGACCCGCTTTTTGGGATGGCGGGAATTTGTGGAAAATTCGATTCGCTCCGACGGAGATCGGAGTGTGGCGTTATAAAACAACCTGTAGCAATCCGACGGACATAGGTTTGGAGGGGCGCACCGGTGTCATGCAGTGCGTTCCGTATCGGGGTGATCTCGCAATCTACAAGCACGGTTTCGTAAAGGTGAGCGCTAACCATCGCTATTTCACATACGCCGATGGGACCCCCTTCTTCTATTTGGGAGACACCCACTGGGAGATCATGCACGAGCGGTTCAACACGAGCAACTACCCAGGGTGTTCCTCTCAGTTCAAATGCGAGGTTGACAAGCGTGTCAAACAGGGTTTCACGGTTTATCAAACCGAGTGGATGGCGGGAGGGTTGACAAACCCAAACGAACCGGTTTATGATTGGGACGATGGGATTTCCGATGCGGACATGCCCGGTTTTCGGAATGCGGATCGCAAATTCCAGTACCTTGCGAATCATGGCTTGGTGGTCGCCAACGCGATGAACTGGCGCGGGCTTATACCGAAATACCCCGATGACTATCTTCGAAAACTCGGGCGATACTGGGCTGCGAGATATGGGGCATACCCAGTGCTCTGGACGATGGGGCAGGAGACGGATGGGCTATACCCGGATGACCCTCGAAACTTGGATGAAAAATGGCAGGTTTTGGCGAAGGCTTTAAGTGAGAACGATGCATATCATCATCCGCTGAGTGCGCATATGTGCAATACCGGCACGACCGTCGCCTCCAACTCTCTTTGGCGCGACAAACCCTATCACACCTGGTATGCGGCTCAGGTTCAGGGAGCTCCGCTGCCAGTGGGGGTCGCAGAGGATTTTTGGAATTCACTTCCGACCAAACCCGCCATACTCTACGAACCGCCCTATGAATATTTCTGGACGAATAGAGCGGGGGAGCGCATCCGCGCGTATGTCGCCTTTTTGTCGGGGTTTTACGGGTTCGGTTACGGCGTGGCTGGAGTGTGGGACGATAATTACTCCGACACTCCCGTTCGAGACAGCGGCACCACCTATGATCCCCATTTTAAGTTCTGGTATGACGGTTTGAACCGTAAAAGCGGAGATGATATGACCCGTATGCGCGATTTCTTCTCCAAGTTAAACTGGTGGAGGCTGATCCCGCGTTATGGGGATGCGAAGTGGCAGCATTTCATACGCCCGTCCGAGGCGCGGCTGGCGACGGATGGCTGGAAGACGTATGTCGCCTACTTTTATAATAAGACCACGGACACCGGGGCGCTGGAGGGCATGGACCCTCATACACAATACACCGCACACTGGTACGATCCCGCAAACGGGAATTACACGCTGATAGGTGCGAACATCCAACCGGATACCGGCGGATCCTGGGTGATTCCGTCCAAACCTGATGATGGGGATTGGGCGCTTCTTGTGCAGGCGAACGATGTCGGAGCGTCGCCGCCAAGCCATCCCAATCCAAAAAGTGCTACCGCGATAGAGTGGTTTTCGAAGGGTGTAGCCAACCACTTTCCGCCTCCCAAGGTGGTAGGAGGTATGTATCAAACGGAGTTGGGACGGGAGTGGGTGTCTTTGAGCGGAGAGGGTTCCTATGTGGAGTTGCCCGGCACGGAAAACCTGGATGGCATGCAGGCGTTGACGATATCCGTGAAAGTGCGTTTGAACGCCTATCCACCCCAAAATACGGCGATAGTGAGCAAGGAGGGGTCGTATCGTTTCAGCGTGGATGCACATGGCTCCTGGCATTTCGAGTTGGCGACCAGCGGCAGCCCTTGGTATTCCGAAGGCACCGTGGCGGTAAGCTGGATTCCCATCCTCCTGCATCAATGGGTTGTCCTGACAGGCGTTTATGACGGACAGACCATAAGCGACTACCAGGATGGAAGTTTGTGCGGAGCATCACAGCCACTCGTCGCCGGTCCTGTGGCGCTTAGCACTAGTCCCTTGGAATTGGGGAAATCAAACAGCCAGAACATGAACTCCATGAACGGCGATGTTTGCGATTTGCGAATTGTGGAATCATCGAGACATCCAACTCAAAACAGCGAAAACCCCTCAAAGGAGCGTTGAGCTTTTATCATGCGTCAAGTATCCGGACTTTGTGTTTCATTTGTGTTCCTTCTTTTGTTATCTCCGTTCGTCTCCCATGCAACGGGGATCGATTTCACGCCGGGATCCTCATTGGAAGCTGCTTACCTCATGGCATCCGATTCCTACTTGAAAAACGATAACGGCTCGTCGCCCAAAGTGGCGAGGGTTGCTGACGGGAGGGAGATGTGGGAATACCGACTGCCCTTAATGCGAGGAGATGCGGAATATCTGAAACTTGATCTCTCCAACCAGTATCTTGTTTCCATTTCGATGGATAATCGGTCAAGCCTATCTCCATGGGCG
>JAJZOL010000110.1 GCA_021811565.1 bacterium
CCTAGGAAAGGAGGATTCACGACCTGTAACCCATGATCGAAAAAGGGGAGTTCGTTTCTTCTTTTGGGCGTTTGACGGGAAGCATCTGCTTTTCATCCAAGATAAGGATGGAGATGAGAACTGGCACCTCTGGTCCGCTAATATGCTCACAAATGAAAACCGGGATATGACCCCTTTCCCGGAAGTGATGACCGAGGTTCTGGGATTAAATCACAAGTATCCTAACGAAGTGTTGGTCGGATTGAATAGACGCGACCCGCGTATTCATGATGTCTATCGTCTTAACCTTGAGAACGCTGAACTCACCGAGGAGCAGGAAAACCCAGGGGATATTGTCGGATGGGTGGCGGACGC
Organism: bacterium; assembly: GCA_021811565.1. Taxonomy (GTDB): domain Bacteria; phylum Armatimonadota; class Chthonomonadetes; order Chthonomonadales; family CAJBBX01; genus DTKV01. The sequence goes on from JAJZOL010000110.1 coordinate 355, forward strand.
TGATATGAAAATACGCGGCTGCTACGCGGCGATGCCGGATGGAGGTTTTCAACTTAGAGTGCGTGAAACCACGGATGCGGATTGGAAACCGCTGGTGACTTGGGGCCCCGACGAGGAGGGAAGCCCCTACTCGTTTACGAAGGACGGTTCATCCCTTTACATTGGAAGCAGCATCGGCGCAAACACCGTGGAACTGCGTAAGATACATATCGCCACCGGCGAGGAATCCACTCTCGCCTCTCATCCTGTGGTGGACCTAAGCGACGCGATATTTCATCCCACGGAGCATCGCGTTCAAGCGGTTGGTTTTAATGAGGATAAATTGGAATGGAGATGCCTGGATGAATCGATCGACAAGGATATAAATTTCCTACAGAACGCAATTGAAGGGGAGATGCATATCTCATCCCGAACCTTGGCAGATGATCTTTGGGTGATTCTCTACACACAGGACAAAGCTCCCGCCGGTTATTACTTGTATGACCGAAAAGTCGGGAAGTTGGATTTTCTGTTCACGACACGTCCAAAACTCGAAAAAGCGGTGCTGGCGGAGATGAAACCGGTGCACATCCAAGCTCGAGATGGATTGACATTGCATTGTTATCTAACGCTTCCAGCCGGAATTGAGCCGAAAAACCTCCCCATGGTGTTAAACGTGCACGGAGGCCCCTGGGCGAGAGACAATTGGGGATATGACGCGGAATCGCAATGGTTCGCTAATCGCGGATACGCCACGCTTCAGGTGAATTATCGAGGCTCCACGGGATTTGGCAAGCGTTTTCTGCATGCAGGCGACAGAGAGTGGGGGGGAAAAATGCACGATGATCTGATAGACGCCGTGAACTGGGCGATCGCCCAAGGTATCGCGGACCCAAAGAAGGTTGCGATATACGGCGGCTCTTACGGAGGATACGCCGCCTTGGTCGGGGCGGCGTTCACACCGGACGTCTTCGAATGCTCGGTGGATATCGTAGGACCAAGCAGTATCATCACGCTTATCAATTCCATCCCACCCTATTGGGAGCCATTGAAGAAAGTCTTCACCGTGCGCGTGGGGGATCCGGATACGGAAGTGGAGTTCCTGAACTCCCGATCCCCTCTCTATAAGGCGGATCAAATCAAGTGCCCGATGCTCATAGCTCAAGGCAAGAACGATCCAAGGGTGAAGCAAGCGGAAAGCGAGCAGATCGTCTCCGCTCTCAAGGAGCGAGGCAAGGAGGTGGAGTACATGCTCTTCGAGGATGAAGGACATGGCTTCGCCAGACCGGAGAATCGACTTATCTTTTACACGGCTGCTGAGAAGTTCCTCGCGAAACACTTAGGGGGCCGAGTGGAGGAATGAAAAAAGGGGGGCGTTCCTCGCCTCCCTTTTGCGCATGTCCTAAGAGTCAAGGGGTTTATTTCCCACCGCTCTTCTGTGTTAACTCCTGAATCAGTTTGTTGATATCCACGCGCCCTGGTCGCGCGGGCATGCCCTTTGGTGGATTCAGTGGGTTGAAGTTTCTCGGAGGACCTCCACCCATTCCTGGCGCACCTCCCCCCCGAGGCCCGCCGCCCATCATGCCTCCAGGAGGTGGACCACCCGGGCGCATTCCGCCTGGTCCGCTTGGTCCGCCCCCGCCCGGGCGGCCACCGCCAAAGCGCTGCGGCGCAGGGAACGATTTGATATCATTCAATTGGGCGGGAGTGAGTATCTTTTGAATACTGTCCAAAGCCGTTTTAGCGTCAGCCTCCTCCAAAGTGGGTTTTTTCCGCAAGGGTTGAATAATCCCCAATATGGATTTAGCTTGAGCCGGAGTGAGTGTATCCTTGGTTCCAGCTTCCAACGTAGCGATGTTGTTTAAAAAATGCATCAATTGGAACGCATTGCGGTGCGCCTGAAACATGGCGGCAAAACCGCCTCCGCCGCCACCAGGCATTCCACCGCCTCCGTTAGGAGGAGTGCCTCCCCCGGCGGAACTTGATTGACTGCTGCAACCGTTCAAAACCACGCTTCCAGCCCCGAGGATGATGAGAACCCCTAAAAACAGGATCATCCTGTTCAATCTTAACATCGTGCCACCTCCTTAATGATAGACACCACATTCCGTTTTTCAAACGCGAAACGCAAACCAGTTACTTGCAGGAATGGAAAATCCGCGATTGAATTAATGTCGCCGAAGTACGGAAGGGCTCGTTAATTGTTGATAGTACACTCAGACAGATGAAATTAAGATGAAAACAACACGCAGCCCGAGGATAGTCTCGGGCTGCGTGTTGATTCATAAGCGGTATTGTGCTATTCCGTCATTCGCCGGTAGGGGGAGTCATTGGATCCCCATTGGGAGCGGCTGGAGCCGGAGGCAGGTTGGAAGGCTGCCCCTGAGGACCTTGCCACTGTGGTCCTTGCCCGCCTTGCCATGGTCCCATCGGACCGCCTTGCCCGGGACCCATCGGACCGCCAGGCGCTGGACCGAAACCGTTCGGTCCGCCGAATCCCCTTCGGAATCCTCGCTGCCCCATTCCCATGGGACGAGGACGTGACAGCATCTCCTGCAAACGTCCCATTTGATCCGCATTCAACACTCCACGAATATCGATCCACTCATCCACTGCAGCATTAACCACCGCATTATGTGCGCTTTGAACATCCTTCGCCGCGCTCTTGACTGCTTCCGCGCTGAAAGTGGAGCTGTTCAATGCTTCATGAAGTTTCCTTGTGGCGGTCATCAGCTTCTGAAGTTGCGCATGCACCGCCTTATCGCCTTTTGTCGCAACAGACTGCAATTTGTCGGATTGCTCTTTCGTCAAACCTAATTCATTGCTCATTCTGTCCAATGCGAAAGCCGGAGGCGGCAATATCTGCGTCAATGCATCGGGTCCCATTCCAGGATTGGGCATTCCCATCGGGCCCATGCCTTGCCTGAACCCTCGAGGTCCCATTCCTCCGGGACCCATCCCGCCAGGCCCCATGCCACCAGGACCTTGCGGACCCCCTTGCATTCCGGGTCCGCCAAAACCCTGACCAAACGCGATGGTTGCGCACAACAATAGTGTGGCGGCAATTGAAATTCTTAAAAGCTTAACCATCTTCCCATACCTCCTACTTGGATTTTTTCGGAAGTCCATTTCTGAACCATCCCATTGTTTGTTTCCATGCGTATTTATACCACTGCCGAATGGAGAAGTGCATCACAGAAAAATCGTGGTTTGATCTCAGTTTCGTCACATCTGTTGGAGGGGTTCCAAATGCATTGCCAAGAGTGATTCAATGCGCTACAATCATGGAAGATAATCTTGGAAGCCATTTATGGAAATGCCACCGGAGAAGCAAATGAACGCTCGAATATTAATTGCGGATGACGATGACGACCTAGTTGAAGGGTTAAGATGGTACTTGGAGGCGGAAGGTTACGATATCCTCACTGCGTCCGACGGGGAAAAAGCGGTTGAAGCAACGATAAAAGAACGTCCGGATCTGATCATTCTGGATGTCATGATGCCGCGGATGGATGGGGTGAAAGCATGCAGGAAAATCCGGGAGGAGACGGATGCGATGATATTGATGCTCTCCGCGCGAGACAACGAGATAGACAAAGTGCGCACTTTAAAGCTGGGCGCTGATGATTATGTCACAAAACCCTTCCACACCTCTGAATTACTAGCGAGAATACAAGCCCTGTTACGTCGTAGAAATCGAGCCCATACGGATACAACCATTCTTAAATGGCGCAATCTGAGCGTATATCCCGACGAACATCGCGCCTACGTGGATGGAAAAATCGTGGAGTTGACCACGATGGAGTTCGAGCTATTGGTAGCGTTGATGAAAAGTCCTCAAGTGGTGATGAACCGTGACAAACTGGTCGAGGTCATCTGGGGTGCGGATTTTTACGGGGAGTACCGACTTGTGGATAACCACATATATCGCCTCCGTGACAAACTGTCGAAAGCGGGATGCGCGGATTTCCCTATCTCCACTGTGAGAGGAGTTGGCTATGCGTTTCGTCCCGAAGTTTAGCGTTAGAACAAGCCTGACCCTCGTAATTCTCCTTGCGATCCTATTCAGTTGGGTTTTAAGCAGCGGTATCGCCAACTACCTGAACTATCTGAGCATCCTTTCCATTAGAACGGAGATGATGAGGTATCGGGGCAACGGAACGATCATGATTCCGAAACCGAGATTTGGCTTCATGGATTTCTTAACCGGCAGGCCTCCAATCCCCCCTTTCAGATTTCAAAACCCGCCCCCACCTGTAAGGGAGGGCATGCCGATGATGCCCCCTCCTTTCCCCGGCGCAAATCCCCGACCGATTCGACCAAGAATGGGAATGTATCACCCCGCCAACTTTTGGGAAACCAGGGAATGGTTCGATTTGAAAATAACCCTGCTCCGCTTGCTTATCGCGTTCGGATTGGCTGGGCTCACAGGCGCGTTGCTTGGAAGAAGATACACCAAGCCTCTGATGCAACTCTCCAAAGGGGCGGAGGCGTTCCATTCCGGTCAGTTCGATTATCGCATTCCGTCGAAAGGGCAGGATGAATTCGCCGAGGTGGCGCATGTGATGAATGACATGGCGGAGCGGGTTTCCGAGCAGATATCCAATTTGGAGCAAGAGGCGGAGAGAAGACGACGGTTCCTCGCGGATATCGCCCATGAACTCCGCAGCCCCGTGACCACGATGCGCACCATGGCGGGGGCGCTGAAGGACGGATTGGCGGAGCAACCGGAACGTCGGGATCGAGCTGTCACCGCTTTGGTCGTCACATCGGAGAGATTGCTCAGGTTGGTTCAGGATTTGATGGAGCTTGCGAAACTTGATTTGAATGAACTTCCGCTCAACAAGGCGGAAATTGATCTCTGCGAGCTCACCCAAAATTTGCTGCTTTACCATCAGGAGGAGGCGATCTCGGCGGGCGTCACGATTCTTCCCCTTGATTGCGAAGAGAACGTGACAGCAAGGGTGGATCCGGATCGTATCACGCAGGTTCTTGATAATATCATCGGTAACGCCATCAGTTACGCCGGCAAGGGAGCCAAGTTAAGCGTAACGATTGCAAAAGGCGATCCTATTCATATCATCATTCGCGACACGGGCAAAGGGATACGTTCCGAGGATCTTCCCTACATCTTCGAATCATTCTACAGGGCGGACCAGGCGAGGACTCCGGGCGAGGCGCATTCAGGATTGGGTCTCAGCATCGCTCGGAAACTAACGGATGCGCATGGAGGAAGCTTGACGCTATCCAGCGAAGAGGGAAAAGGAACGCAGGTGGATATCCTGCTGCCCAAGGACAAAAATGTTTGAGAACAATCATTCGACAGATAACGAATTGTTCAGGGGTATGGGGAAGCTTCCTGAAAAGGGATTAGTGAGATATCCGTGGATGCATAACGGACTCAAGCATGAAGGACGAATAGCGATTTGTGTTGCCAAGAACCCTCAATCAAAACCATCCGGAGACGCTTATTTTAATTTCAACGTCGCCTCCACGAGGTTAAAGCGGTCATGCGCGTCAATCCCCTCTTTCGCTCCTGAACCGTAGGCGCTGAAGACACACCAGAGGGTCAGTCCATCCGCACTCATCCATTTCTGCGGGAAACTGCAGTTGAGTCCCTCGCCTTCCGAACCCATATCTCCCCATTTATCGTAATACGCTACCGTTGTCCATGGTCCCCATGGTTCCGGGCCGTCAAAAATTCCGAGTTGTCCCGGCCCGGTGTGGAAATTGGTCAACAGGTAACGCCTTAGAGGAGGATCATATACAACGGTGGCATCCCAATCGTTGGAACTTTGGAACACCGGTTTCGCCTTCTCATCATCCTTGGACCATTGGGGCAAGCCGGATTCCAAACCCGTGAAATATCGGTACGAAATGCGATCCTGAAGATCCTCTTCCGGTGCGCGACATAAATAGACTTTCGTCTCATCCCCTTCTCGGGTAGCATAGAAATAGACAAACCCTTTCAATTTGCTTGGAACACCGGTGTATCCTTTTCCGAAATTGAGAAACGTTCCCGGTTTGAGATTGCCCTTCCCCTTTGAAAACCGCCATGGGCTTAGATCCCAGTTGGCTCCCCCATCCATCGACCATCCTAATTTCACATCCACGTTCGGCCATATTCCATCCTGCATATTGATCCAAGCGTATAAAGTATTCCCAATGGCCAGAATGCCGCCCGTTTTGCCTTTTTTAAGGAAATCACCGGGGTGTTCGGGGTTCTTCCCGCCGTTTACATTCACTGCATGATAGCTTTCAGGCTCTCCTTCGATGCGGGCGAATCCCATCGCCACCCTCCCGTCCGAATCGGATCCGCCAAACCCTCCGCCATCCCCCCACGCGGCGTACAAGGAGCCATTCCTCGCCCAGGTAACCGGCCAAAGGTCACTGCCGAAGGCGGCTTGGCGAAGAGTGTGCCAATGCCATACGATCCCTGCAAACACCCTGCTTGGAGGATAAGGCGACACGGCCAATGACTTCGAAGATCGTACGCAAAAGATGGTGACGAGGATCATCACGGCAATGTAATATCTCATACCATTTCCCTTTCGGATTTTGGTCTAATATTAAATCGGCAATTAAAAACCATCGAATATCTTGACTTTATCGAAAGTGATTCCATATATTTTATCATCTATTTAATTGTCGATTTAATATATGACTCTCCCATTCGGATTTGATTTTCATGAGATGTTGCATCATGCGGATCAGCCGGTTTTGTGCGACCCGATCTATCCGTTCAATTCCCGATTTCTCATGGTAAACTGATACCGAATCACGCTCCTTCCAAATATGATATCAAAAAAATTCATCTTCCCGAAAGGCGTACCGATGCATTTCCGATTATCCAACTCCAAAACATTCAAGCTGAGATTGCCCTCCATTTTCGGCAACCACATGGTTTTGCAACGCGGTCAGGTGATACCGATATGGGGATTAAGCGCTCCGACCGCTTATGTCACGGTGAGCTTTCATGGGGATACCGCGTCCGCCATGGCGGATATCCAAGGCAACTGGGCGGTGGAATTAGGTCCGTATCCCGAAGGCGGCCCGTATACCTTGAAGGTGGAAAGCGGAAACACGAAAATGGATTTCAAGGATGTTCTCATTGGGGAGGTTTGGCTCGCATCGGGACAATCCAACATGGAGATGAGTCTGAATTCGGTTCAAAACGGCTACGAGGAGACACAAAATGCGAATTTTCCTCAAATCAGGCTGTTTCAAGCACCCTTGGTTGCGGATTCGGAGCCTCAATTCACATGCGGAGGCTCATGGGCTCCATGCTCCCCAGCCACGGTGGCCGGTTTCTCTGCGGTGGCGTATTTCTTCGGAAGAGAGTTGCACCAGCGTTACAATGTTCCGATTGGATTGATAGAATCCGCATGGGGAGGCACTCCTGCGGAATCCTGGACTAGCCTCGAGGTGTTGGAGGAAAATCCAGTGTTTGAATCAATACTTGAGCGCGTTCCTGACCCCGACGAAGACCTTCCCGCTAAAATGCAGGAATGGGAGGTGGCTCATAAGCTGTGGGAGCAGGAGGCTCGCTTGAAGGACCCGGGTGACAAAGGATACCCGTTAGGTTTCGCCCAGCCTGATTTCGATGATAGCAATTGGGAGACGATGAATCTACCGGGCCCGTTTGACACCAACACTCCGCAACTTTTAATCGATGGGGCTGTATGGTTCCGAACAAAAGTCAGCATTCCTCAAGAGTGGGAAGGCGAAAGCCTCGCGTTGAGTTTAGGGGCGATAGACGATTTCGACTCCACTTACTACGACAATGTGCAGGTTGGAGCAACAGGTCCGGAGACTCCGAACAGTTGGATGACGCCGAGGCATTACACCATCCCCGGTGGGTTGGTGCATGCCGGGGAGGCGACGATTGCGGTGCGCGTTTTCGACGAAGCGGCGCAAGGGGGATTCACTGGGCATCCTAATGATATGTATCTCACTCTCGAAGATGGAGGTGACAGGATATCACTCGCCGGCGAATGGAGGTTTTATGTGGAGTACTCCCGCAAACACAGCGAGGTTCCACTCGAGCCCCCTTGCCCTGGATGGAACTCATGGACTCCGTCAGGACTGTATAACGCCATGATCAATCCATTAATCCCATACGCCATCAAAGGGGCTATTTGGTATCAAGGGGAATCCAATGCCGATCGGGCATATCAATATCGCACGCTTTTCCCGACAATGATCACCAACTGGCGCGATGACTGGGAGCAAGGGGATTTCCCCTTCTATTGGGTTCAACTGGCGAATTTCGGCGTCCGTAACTCCGATCCGGTGGAGAGCGATTGGGCGGAGCTGCGCGAGGCGCAGAGCATGACACTTGATCTGCCGAATACAGGACAGGCGGTAACCATCGATATTGGTGACGAGGTGGACATCCATCCCAAAAACAAGCAGGATGTCGGCAAGCGTCTGGCGCTCATCGCCATGGCCCAAGCCTATGGAGAGGACGACATCGTCTATTCCGGTCCCGCATACCATACCATGACCGTGGAGGGCAACAAGGCGACAATAACCTTCGCGCATGCGGACGGCGGATTATGCGTGAATGACGGGAGACCGGTAACCGGTTTCGCGATTGCGGGAGAGGATAGAATCTTCCATTGGGCGCAAGCGAAGATATCCGGTGAACAGGTGATTGTCTCATGCGATCAGGTCCCCAATCCGATCGCCGTGCGGTACGGATGGTCCGGCAATCCGGATGTGAATCTGTATAACCGCTCCGGACTTCCTGCATCGCCATTCCGCACGGATGACTGGAAGGGCGTGACGTTTGGAAAGCAATGAGGGAAGGAGTTGTTGCCCCTTCCATATTCGTAGGGGAGGTTGTTATATTCTCCGCAGGAATCAGGAATTAGGAATACCGTCATCATGAACGAAATGAATCCGAAGGTTGATTTCTTTTTTGACGAAGCACAAAAGTGGCGTGAGGAATTTAAACATTTGAGAAACATCGTGCTTGCCTGCGGACTTACTGAAGAATTGAAGTGGGGCAAGCCCTGCTACTCGTTTAAGAATAGCAATATCGTTATCATACAAGGGTTCAAGGAATACTGTGCGCTTCTATTTTTCAAAGGCGCCTTGCTGCACGATCACAATGGCATTCTCATTCAACAGACGGAGAACGTACAGTCGGGGCGCCAGATTCGTTTCACCAGCGTTCAAGAGATTGACGAGATGGAACCCGTTTTAAAAACCTATATCCAGGAAGCCATCGAAGTGGAAAAAGCCGGTTTAAAAGTGATTTTAAAAGAGACATCGGATTACCCTGTTCCAAAGGAGTTTCAAAATAAACTGCTTTCGAACCCCGAATTGAAAGCCGCCTTTGAATCGCTGACCCCCGGGCGTCAAAGAGCGTACCTTTTCTTTTTTTCTCAACCCAAGCAATCCAAAACGCGCGAGTCAAGGGTTGAAAAATGCATGCCGCGAATTCTCGAAGGCAAAGGATTGAATGATTAGCGTTTCCTCCCTCGATATGAATTAGCCAACGCACAATTTAGAAGTGCGAGGTGGTTTATGGATCCGTTCGCTTGACGAACTACATTATGCATTTATCCCGAGCCGATATGAGGTGGAAGGTATAAACCCAAATAAGGAAAATCAGGAGCCTACGCGGAACGCCATATCCGTAGGCGGAAAGTCTTCGGGGTTCTCGAAAGAGGAACGCGCCGCAATGAAGGAGCGCGCCAAGGAGCTGAAGGCGGCCGCGCGGGCGGACAAGGACAAAGCGGACGGCGAGAGCGCCGTGCTCGCGAAGATCGCCGAGATGCCGGAGCCAGATCGCACCATCGCCACGCGAGTCCATGAAATCATCAAATCCGTTGCTCCTGACCTCTCGCCGAAAACCTGGTACGGAATGCCGGCTTACGCCAAGGACGGAAATGTCCTATGCTTCTTCCAAAGTGCGCGGAAGTTCAACACAAGGTACGCGACGCTCGGCTTTAGCGACAAGGCGAATCTCGATGACGGAGACATGTGGCCAACCGCCTTCGCGCTTAAGGGGTTGTCGCCGGCGGAGGAGGGGAGGATTATGTCGCTCGTGAAGAAAGCGGTGAGTTGAGTAGGGATATGAAGCTTATAATGGATAGTTATGGCGATTAGGGAGAAAAAATGGATTCTCGGTGAACCTGAAGAAAGTTCTGATCCGGAAGGAATCTATCTGGCATCGCGATGACTTTGCCTTCATAAGATAGAAATGCAATTTGAAGCAATTGTACCGTGTTTGCCGATTTCCGTATGGTATCGGATAATATAATCCTATAGTTCTCATCAAGTGTCATAAGACCACGATCGAAAGCGGCGTCGTGGATTGCGGATAAGCAGATGCCGTTACGAGGATTGAGCCGTTCCTCTGGAAAACCGCTCCATGGGAGGATATGACTTGCTACAAGCATCTGTGGTATCGGTGTTCCGGTAACGCAGCATTTCATTCCATAGGCTGCTAGTACCGCTTGCCGAAAAAAGCTTTGACCGCGTCGCTGGTGAATTGTTCGCTCCACATCCGTAGGTCCTGTGGGGATATTCAGCACCGCAGGCTCTTCCACAATGTCTTTTGTTAGATCCGCAAGCAATTCATTGCTTTCCGTTACCGCTTTTTCCCAGTTGGAATTAAATTCCTCCCAGATAAGTTTATCCGCAACGCTCTGACTTACG
>JAJZOL010000005.1 GCA_021811565.1 bacterium
ACCTATATTGACCAATACAGATATCAGACATCCGGCAACTTCTCTTTCAGAATGCGAAGCTCTATAGACACTCCTTTCAATGTCTCCATCACCTGCCCATATGTGGACCTGAGCGAGAAACCGGTCACTTTAATACATGATGGCGTAAAAACCAAATTAACCGAAGGAGTAGGTTACACACGGCAATCGCAAGCGGTATGGGACCTTATCGTGAACCATGTTCAAAACGGAGATACAATAATTGTTGGAAATCCATCCGATAAAGCACCATTGCTCCCTTCCGAGCCGCCGTTAACCGATATTCACGCCACCCCTGATTCCACACCTCTTCCCGCCGGATATCGGGTCATTCCCTTCAAAGCCAACATACATCCGGACGCCTCATGGGATCATTTGAACTCTTGGGCTGGACTGTCTCGGGGTTTGCGTTGGTTTTGGGGAACCCCTTTCCTGCTCTATCCGGAAAGCGGACTGAATGCGTTAAAAGGCGAATCCCCGATAAAAATCGATGCGGGATTAAATCGGATATTCGTCCTGTATAGCTTTGGTAAAGGCGCTTCTCCGGCTATACTCCTTGCAAACGGAAGAAGAATCCCTTTACGGGACGACATCGCCGCATTGGCTTGGCGTGCCTGGCCTCCGATTTACACATCGCGCATGCTGATGGGTTGGGTGGATACAAACGGTCAAAAGGTGGTGGGTGTCAATTCAGGCGATAGAGTGGTGTTTGCTATCACAGCAGCCAATGTAAAAGCGATTAATGTTATCGCATTAAAAAACGGAGTGAAAGCTTGGACGGATATGCGAAAAGAGGATGAACTGATCGCCAACTTAAGGAGTATCACCTCCCAAATCCCAAAAGGCTCATTCGCTTTTCTACCTCTGGTGAACACGGGAGCCGCCACAACCATGTTCAGCAAACTGGAACTCAACGAGAAAGCTGCGCCTTTGACTACGGATCAAATGGTGGAGCCAAATGTCCTGACTCCAGGGAACATCCCCGTTTTATTGGATTTGGATTCGGAAAACTACATAAGGAGCGTGCACAAGGAGAATGATGCGAGAAACGCCTTGATCAACTACGTTCGAGAAGGCGGAACCCTTATTCTTTTGAGCGGTCAGCCATGGCCGTTGTGCTATGGTTTAGAGATGGACGGCACCTCGACGCCAGCGGAAATGACATCCGCCTTGGGGTTGCCTCTCTATAACTCCATCGAAAAGTTACCCAATGACAAGCTTAAGGTGGAACAAATTCCCGGACAGACTCTCTTGCCTGGCATTCCGAAGGAATACGCCTATCCCGAGGGGGATCCAAGGTTGCGCTCCATTAGCCATGCCGGTATCGCTCCCGACGAGGAATACCAGCCTCTGTTTCGTGTGGTTGGAGCAAGCGGAAAGGATTACGGCGATGCAACAGGGCTGATCACTTATCCTAACGGCGGGCGAATACTTTACATCTCTGATGTCCTTACCAACGACCCTCAGTATGGTTCCATTTTTATCATGGATACCCTGAAACTGTTGACAAAATGGACCCGAAGATAACCGTTCCATCATAAAGCAAATCCGTAACGTTATTAAAAACCGGCTTGTTCAAGAATAAGGAACAAGCCGGTTTATATACCTCTTTTATATTCCCTATTTGAACACAGGGATACGAATTTCCGCCGATGCCAAACCGGGCGACCGTAATGTGACTTTCGCCATTCCTTCGCCCCTCATAGCCTGTATGTAACCTAACTCTTTCCCATGAAAAACTCTTCTCTTATTGGATCGATAATCTTCATGGCTTTTCTGGTCTCCGCTTTCCAGCCCCATCAAACGAATAGGACCTTCCAGCACCCATTCGATCTCATTAATCGCATCATATGTTAAAACACCACCTTCATCCACAACCATGACTTCGATATGGGCCAAATCCAATCCGTCGCCATGAAGACTATCCGCATCGCATTCAGCAAGAATGCGACATGGCGATCCATGGGTTCGCAATTCGCCGAAGCACTGGATTTCCTGACCATCTCCGCCAATGGCTTTCACTGAGCCGTTCTCATAGGGAACATTCCACCACAATATCTGATTGTCCTCGCAATTCAAACGCTTCACGCCCAACGATCTGTCATTTACAAACAGTTCGACCTCGTTGCAGTTCGTGAAGCAAATTACTCGTACCGGTACGCCTGTCTCCCCTCGCCATATTGGCTCCGCTTTCGTGTGACTCCATAGGGACTCGATCTCATCTTCTTTAGAAATGGCGCAAGTACCCAAAAACACCATTGGCTTCTCGGTCCATATGCTTTTCCGAAAGTAATATTCAGGTTTTGGGAAACCGCACAAATCCAGCAGCCCGGAGCCGCTTCCACGATGAGGCCACCTGCCCGCCTCCCCCAGATAATCGATGCCTGTCCAAAGAAACTGCCCGGAAATATAGCTTTGGGACGCAACGGCATTCCAAAACGTCCATCGCATCCCGTTTTCGCTTCCATACAACGGTCGTGATGGGTACTTTTGATGATCCTCTTCATACCTGTATTCCTGATAGTTATAGCCGACTATATCCAAGGCATCCGCAAATCCCGTCTCATTCGAAATCAGAGCCGCCGCCAAAGCCGCAGTCACGGGTCTGGTGTAATCATGCATTTTCACGATCTCCACCAATCGTTTGGCGATCTCACCCAGACGGTTGGAATGCGGAAGAGAGGGATTGTATCCTCGTCCGTATATTTGAGGGTTCTTGCCAACATCGAGAATCTCATGGGTGTAAGGGTCATTCGGGTAATCGATCTCATTTCCGATGCTCCACATGATGATACAAGGATGATTTCTGTCCCTTAATATCATATCCCTGAGATCCTGCTCAGCCCATTCCGTGAAATATTCATGATAACCGTCCGTCCCGGGTTCCCCTACGTTCCACCCCTGAATCCATTTATGTTTCCCCAATTCCCATTCATCGAAAGCCTCATCCTGCACCAAAAAACCCATGCGGTCGCATAAATCATATAGCTCCGGCGCATGCGGGTTGTGAGACATCCGTATCGCGTTCACACCGGCATCTCGCAAAATACGTAATCTCCTATGCCACACCTTCTCCGGCACAGCCGTGCCTAGAGTTCCGACGTCGTCATGTATGCAAACTCCACGCATTTTTACGCTTTCGCCGTTTATCGTCAACCCATCGTTGGGATCAAACTTTATGAAGCGAATGCCGCAAACCGTATCTGTCAGATCGCAGATTCGATCCTCCACGCAAACCTGAGTGCGCAAAGTATACAAATAGGGGGAATCCACGGACCACAGTTTTGGGGCTTTCACAATCATCCCTAAACTGACACGGTCCTCTGACTTTGCGGCTATTTCAAAATCGGAACTGTCCCGAGCCACATCCAGCCCATCAGACGAAACAAGCGTGCAGTGAACATTGACCGGATGGAAACGATCCGTCAGGTTTTCCAGCTCCACATCGGCTGTTACAAATGCGGCGCCATTCTCCCTCATCTTCGAAGAGACAAACACGCCCCAATGCTTGATATGAACAGGGTGCAAGAGAACCAGGCGGACGCCACGATTAATTCCAGAACCCGTATACCATCTGCTATCCGCATATTTCTCGTGGTTCACGCGAACCGCCAACACATTTGTTACACCGAGAAGAATGTGCGGAGTTAAATCATATTGAAAAGATAGGAACCCGTTAGGGCGATATCCGACATGTTTCCCGTTAATCCACACGTCACTATTGCAATAGACGCCGTCAAAATCGATATAAACACGATCCCCCGCCTCCAAATTCGGGACTTGAAAATCTCTTCGATACCAGCCAATCCCCCCCGGCAAATACGCTGTAGCGCTTGCCCAACGGGGATCAAAGGGCTCCTCGATACTCCAGTCATGCGGCAAATTCAGCATTCGCCATTGCGTATCATCGTAACCGGGTAACTCAGCACCTGATAAATCCCCCAAATGGAATCGCCAATTCTCGTTTAACTCCACAATCCTCCGCATCCGCCGCCCCTTCTGAAATTTAGGGTATGGCTTATTACAAATCGCCATACCCTAAGTCTAAATGATGGTCACATGATTGCCCGTTTTCACATTTAACGGTGAGACAATGAGATCACCTCACATGATAAAGTTGTTCTTGGAACTTTTTATGATATTTTGGTTGGAAACAAACTGTTACATTGTTACTCAAGGGTTGAATTGGCATCTTGATAAACAATGATTTATCCTCCAAAAACCGCCAAGCATTCTTTTAATTGTTCGCGAATGTCGATTTTTTGCGGACAGTATTGCTCGCATTCGCCGCATTCGATACAGGCATCGGCCTTCGCTCCTTTGACCCATTTTCCGCCAATTTCATTATACATATGCTGCGCGTGATCCCTAATTCCGTAAACGCGATAGTAGTTCATCGCTTGGAAGATATGGGGAATGTTCACTTCCTGGGGACAATGCGGCACGCAATAGTTGCATCCTGTGCAATAGAGATCCGCCAATCGCTTGTTCTCCTCCAACGCCGCTTGGATGCCTTGAAGCTCCTGGTTGGAGAGAGGTGATGCGTTTGACGCGACAGCGGCGTTCTCCTCAACCATCGCCATCGTATTCATCCCGGAAATGGCGCAGTCCACATTTGGATTTGCGAATACAAACCTCAATGCAAGTTCCGCGCTGCTTTTAACCTCGACCCCCATTTTTTTCGCTTGCTCAGGATCCATTCCGGCGATACGCCCTCCGCCAACAGGTCCCATAACCACAGTGCCCAATCCTTTGGATTTGGCGTTTGCAAGGGCCTTTTCATTCGCCCGATCTAAAAGGTTATATTGACAAAGAACGGAGGAGAAAATGCCTAAATCAATAATATCCGCCATCACCTCGGGTGAATCATGGAAAGAGAAGGAGATATGCCGAATCAAGCCCTCTTCCTTGGCTTTGATGGCGTCTTTGATGTATTCATCGCGTCGTTCATGAGTTAGAAACCCTTTGCCGATGCCATGAAAATGATAGCAATCGAGATAATCGATTTGTAGCTTTTGCAACTGAATTTCCAAAAGCTCTCGATAACTTTTCTCGTTGCCAACAGGGTATTTGGTGGAGACATACACTTTGTCCCGCCACCCTTGTAGCGCCTTACCCACGGCTATTTCGCTGGTTCCATTGCAATAAAACCACGCGGTATCGATATAATTCACTCCTAATTCAAAGGCGCGATGGATCATGGGGATGGCTTTATCCTCATCCACAACATCCTTGCCATCGATATTCGTCATCGGAAGCCGCATGGCGCCAAATCCAAGCCGGGATATGGTCATGCCTGTCTTGCCAAAAGATCGGTATTCCATCTAATTCCTCTTACAATTCTTATTTATATGTCCTAACTTGGATTTTACCCTCATTTTTGCGTAATATGCCAACCATCGAAACACTTCCCATCCAATTCCAACCCGGAAACGAATCGAGCGAGTGCATGGCAATGCGAGAGGGTACGTGCGTTAGAATCTGCGATGGAGCGACAATTATAATGCTACAAAAGATTGAAGGATGAATGGGATGGCGGGGGGTTACCCGGTCGCTTCGCTCCAGGCTCGAAATGGATTACCTATCTAGAAAATCCTTTAGGCGTTGCATAAGTAAATCGTGTTGCTTTAATTCACACTCCCAAATTACCAGCACTTTCCAACCGTCATACGTGAGAGCCTGGATATTCCCGGAATCACGCACAACATTGCGATCCAATTTCGCATTCCAGAAATCCTCATTACTGGACGGTCTGGATGCGAAAGGACACCCGGGATGTTGATGCCAAAAACAGCCATGGATGAATATGATCTTTTTCCGCCCGCGAAACACGATGTCAGGTTTCCCGGGCAGTTCCTTGACATGAAGTCGATAACGATATCCCCCATGAAAAAGCGCCCGCCTTACAACCATCTCAGGGCCTGTGTCACGGGATTTCACTTTTCGCATTACTTCGCTGCGTTTGGCTTTATCATAGACATCCATCAGTATTGTCGGCAAATCGTATTTGTGTAAGTTATTCCCGCTTTTTCACAGCATGACCGCCAAACTCATTACGCAACGCGGCGATTACTTTCGCAGAGAAACTCTCCTTTTGCCTGGAAGCGAATCGTTCCAATAATGAAAGCGTCAAAACAGGCGCGGGAACATTTAATTCGATCGCCTCCTCCACTGTCCATCTTCCCTCGCCGCTGTCTGCAATGTATCCCTCTATCGACGCCAAATCCTTCTCTTTCTCGAAGGCCTCCTCGGCAAGTTCCAAGAGCCAGGATCGTATGACGCTCCCTTGATTCCAAAGATGCGCCAGTTGCTGCAAATCATAGTTGTAATCGGAGGCATGAAGAATTTCGAAGCCCTCTCCATATGCTTGCAACATCCCATATTCGATGCCATTATGCACCATTTTCGAGTAATGCCCCGCCCCGCTTGCGCCAACATAGGCGTATCCATCCGGCGGGGCAAGCGTCTTCAGGATAGGCTCCACATAGTCAAACGCCTCCTTCGGCCCCCCAACCATAAGACAATATCCGTTTTGCAGCCCCCAAACACCTCCGGATGTCCCGGCATCCAGATAATGAATTCCCTTCAATGCGGATTCATCCGCTCTTTTGCATGTATCTTTAAAATAGGAGTTCCCTCCATCTATAAGGATATCTCCAGGGTCCAGAGAGATCATAAGATCCTCCACAGTCATTTCCACTGGGTCCCCCGCAGGCACCATCATCCAAACAACACGCGGGGCGGTAAGCTTTCTGGTCATATCCGCCACGGAGGAGGATGCAATCGCTCCAGCATCCACGCAGATTTTCACCGCATCCGGATTGGGATCATACACGACTACGGAATGATTTCCGTTCAAAAGTCTCCGTGTCATGTTGGAACCCATCTTTCCCAACCCAATCATTCCTAAATTCATCATTTATCTCCTTTTGGGAAGCGTTCATTTATATTATACGAAGATTGATCTCATTTGATGGGGTTAAAGTGAAATTGCGAATGATTGTGGAAAGAGGATGAAAGACATCCCCTTTCCATTCACCGGAAATGCAACTGAAAAGTCTTAGCCCTCATCCCTATTTGTTCAGAGATGCGTCCACAATGCCGATATCGATATACTGCCCGCCAGTGGTTTGATGACAATGCGCGGCGATTACGTTCTGTCCCGACTTCAAAGCGGCGCGAGCCTGAGATGTCATTGGGAGATCAACATAATCGGTCGTATAACCTTTCGCGGACCCGGCAAAAACGCCATTCAGATATATTTCCACATCCTCGTCATGAAACACCCTGAAAACCAAATTTGCGGGAATCTCATTAGGTAGCGTGAAAGTCCTTCTGATCCATATGTCAGAAGTGGTCCATGGTGTTCGGATCGCAGGACAGACTCCTCCTGCGCCAAAACCAGCCGGTCCGCTCTGCCATGCACCATCATCATAGTTCACTTGATACCAATTGTCGTCGGGCAGCGTCGTTGTGTATTTCCAGACAATGGGCCTATCCAATGATGTCGGAACCAAATCCGTCTTGACCGGTATGTAGGGAAAACGAAACGCATTTGCGTCCGCTACTATTTTCGGGTTCATTTTCGTAACCGCACGGTCATAGGTCATCAATCCATTGCTTTCAGTTTCAACGTCGGTTAACTGAGTGTACACGGCCGCGCTCAACCCAGGATTCTTAATAAGTGGCGGAATCATTTTTAGAAGTTGCTGGTATCTTCTCTCCAGTCTGGCGGATTGGCTCATCAATCCGGCATATCCCCAGGATTCATTCGTCCACATGTGACCGTTCACCCGCATTCCCAAGCCACCGAACTCCCCTAAAACCGCAGCTCTATTCATTTCGGGCTTGGGACTTTCAGGCTCCTGATAGTGATGCATGTCAATCACATCCCCCACCCCTTTGTCCGTCCAACCACTGGCGTCATCCACCAACCTTGACGGATCCAAATTCTTCACATACGAAACGAGCGAGCGTGTATCGTGCTGCCCCCATCCCTCATTGAAAACAACCCACATGATGATGCATGGATGGTTTCCACGCCCAACCACCATGTTGTGCAACTCCTTCTTAAACTGAGCCGCCGCTTCGGGTGGCAGATTGGAATTGAAGCAACTTGGCATGTCCTGCCAGACCAATAACCCTATCTTATCCGCCCAATAATACCACCTCTCCGGTTCCACCTTCACGTGTTTACGGATAAGATTAAAACCGCATTTCTTGACCATCTCCAAGTCATATCGAATAGCTGAATCCGTGGGTGCGGTGTATAGCCCGTCCGGCCAAAATCCCTGATCCAGAACTCCCATTTCGAAAACAAAATGGTTATTCAGCATCAACCTCATAACATTCCCATCGCTTGCCACGGCGATTTTGCGCATGGCGAAATAGCTTCGAACGTTATCCACGACCTTGCCATCCCTCATCAAGGATACTTTCAAATCGTAGAGAAACGGATCCGATGGAGACCACAAATGCGCATGGGGAATAGGTATTTCCGCATCTTCGTTCGCACCGCATGTTTTCGTTTCGAGTTTTTTATCACCCTCCACCGGTGTCACAAGAACTTGTGCACTATCGACATTATCGCCTTTTATATTGGCTTTCAAATGTAAAACTCCGGTATCCACATCCGGAACCAACTGTAATGAGGAGATATAGGTGCGGGGTACAGGTTCCAACCAAACGGTTTGCCAAATACCACTGCTAGGCGTGTAAAAAATGCCCCCCGGATGTTCTGTCTGTTTCCCACGTGCAATATCGTTATTATCAATTGGAGCGTAAACTTTCACCACTATGCTTTGACTGCCTGACGAATGTAACGCGTTCGTGATATCGAATGTGAACCCATCATAGGCTCCAGTATGGGACCCAATTTCCACTCCGTTTACGTACACAGTCGCTTGCCAGTTTACGGCTCCAAAGTGGAGTAGGATACGTTTGTTCTTCCAGCTTTTCGGCATCTCAAAAGAGCGATGATACCAGATGTAATCCTTTGGATCTGGAATCTTCATCACTCCTGACAATGCGCATTCTATAGGATAAGGGACGAGAATCTGACCGTCATAAGATGAGGGTTCCGGAGCATCAGGATCGGTGATCGCATAATCCCACAAACCATTCAGATTTTCCCAATTCTTTCGAACCAATTGAGGACGCGGATAATCCGGCAAGGCGTTTGTGGGACTTACCTGTTTGTCCCAACGAGTCATCAAAGGACCATTAGCGATGTGCCATGTGATTTGTGCATTCGATTTTGCTTGTCCGATGGTGATTGCGAGTAATGAAATTAAAAGCACTACGCCAATTTGATTGAACATCCTTTTCATATATCATCTGTCCTTCCTGGTAGGTGTGTATTGAATGTTATGTTCAAGCGGAAATGAGAGGTGATTTTCTTGATTATATCCAAAATCCAAATGCTGGCGCAAATACACTATTCCCATCAACATTTCATTTCACGATTGCAGGCAAAAAAAGAGCCGCCCGCGAATATTCTTCGAAGCGGCCCTTCAAAACAGACTCTTAACCTTTAGCGAACTGAACAAGGTACTCCGTCAAAGCCTCCGTGCCTTCCAACGGAAAAGCATTGTAAATCGAGGCGCGGAATCCCCCGACCGAACGATGCCCCTTCAAGCCTTCCATTCCCCGCTCGACCGCACCCGCAAGAAACTCTTTCTCTCTGGATGCATCGCGCAAACGGAAGGTGATGTTCATGATTGAACGATCCTCCTTGACGGTTACCGCAGGATCGTAGACATCCAAATGGGCGTCCAAGGCGGAATAAATAAGATCGGCTTTCTTGCGATTGTTGGCTTCCATCGCTTTCAATCCACCTTGCTCCTCCACCCATTTCAGCACCAATCCAACAACATACACCCCAAAGACGGGAGGTGTGTTATACAGGGAGTTGTTCTTTGCATGAATCTTATACGAGAGCATGGAAGGCAGATCAGCCTCCGCCTCCTCAAGGAAATCTTTTCTCGCAACCACCAAGGTCACGCCCGCAGGACCGGCGTTCTTCTGCGCTCCAGCGTATATCAGACTGAAACGGGAATAGTCCAAAACCTTCGCCATGATATCGGAGGAAACGTCAGCCACCAAGGGAGTGTCACCCGTATCCGGCAAAGAAGTCCACTCCGTGCCTTCAATCGTGTTATTCGTGGTGATATGTACATAGCGAGCGCCGGGGGTCAAGTCATACGTTCGCGGTATGTAGGAAAAATTGGAATCCTCGGAGGTTGCGGAGATGTGAACATTGCCATACCGTTTGGCATCCTTAATGGCCTTTTGTGCCCAAGAACCGCTGTTAATGTAATCTGCATTGATGCCAGGCTTTAAATAGTTCATAGGGAGCATGGCGAATTGAAGGCTAGCTCCTCCCCCTAGGAAAAGAGCGTCATAGATGTTGGAATCCAGACGCAACACCCTCAGCAATCTCTCCTTCGCCTCGTTATGAATCGCTTCGTAATCCTTGCCGCGATGACTTACTTCAAGGATCGACATACCGCTGTTGTTGATTTCCAATACCCCTTTGCTGGCTTCCTCCAGTACGGGCACAGGTAAGATCGCCGGTCCAGGGTTGAAGTTATAAACTCGCTTCATAGCTGTGCTAAATTCCTTTCCTCGTCTTATTGATCGGTGATTGAATTCATTATATCTTGCATCCGCCAAACATTCACTCATAACCTTTATTTGGTGAATGATAACTCTCTCATACAAGTTTGTGCAATTTTGCACAAACTGATAATAATTTACTTGAAAAACTTGATGTTTGTCAAATCTTCTTGTTTTGAATAGGATGAAGTCCTCGACTCACGATCCTCTCTCGTGGTAGTATGAAAACAAGAATTGGATTGCTGGTATCTTCTCTCCAGTCTGG
>JAJZOL010000152.1 GCA_021811565.1 bacterium
TTACAAAAAAACTAGACGCCAAGTGGGATCAATTTAACCAGCAGTGGAAGGAGACGCATGAACCTCTGATTCTCAGATCACACCGCTATTAAATTACATCCTTCCATTTACATATTTGTATTACTTAGATATATTTGCCAAAGAACGGAATGAGTGCGCAAAATTCATAGGAGAAAATGCCATGACATCCAGAGAGAGATTGCAAGCAGCGTTGGAACATCGCAATCCGGACAGGGTCTGCGTAGACTTCGGAGCGGGGGCGGTAACCGGCATGGGGGCGGGTGCCGTTCATCGTTTGAGACTTGCAGTGTTGAAAAATGCTGATTATCGGGTGAAGGTAACGGAGCCCTATCAGATGCTCGGGGAGATCGACGAGGAGCTACGCCAAACGCTTGGCATCGACGTAGTGGGGGTGCATCCACGAAAAACGATGTTCGGATTTCTCAACGAAAACTGGAAACCATTCACCATGCATGACGGGACGCCGGTTCTGGTTCCTGGCATGTTCAACACCACAGTGGATGAAAAAGGGGGATATCTGATCTATCCCGAAGGCGACACCAGCGTGCCTCCAAGCGCGCGCATGCCAAAGGATAGCTACTTCTTCGATTCCATCAATCGTCAGGAACCGATAGATGAGACAAAACTCGACCCAATGGACAACTGCGAGGAGTTCACCCTGCTGTCCGACGCTGATGTGGATCACTTCAAGAGAGAAGTCACCCGGATTTACAACGAAACGAAGTATGGTATCTACATCACTCTTCCAGGCGCTGCATTCGGAGATATCGCCCTCGTGCCTGCGGCATGGATGAAACACCCCAAAGGGATTCGCGGAGTCGAGGAATGGTACGTTTCCACGGCGAGTCGGCGTGATTACATCATGAAGGTTTTTGAATATCAGTGCGACATCGCCATTAAAAATATCGAGATTCTCGCGAATGCGCTCGGAGACATGGTGCAGGTGGCGTTTGTGAGCGGAACGGATTTCGGTACGCAACGCGGACCCTTTATCTCTCCCAAATCTTTCCGCGAAATGTACATGCCCTTCTACAAGCGTATCAATGAGAAAATCCACTCTCTCACGAAATGGAAGACGTTCATCCATAGTTGCGGAGGAATCTATCCGCTTATTCCTCTCATGATCCAGTGCGGATTCGATATCCTGAACCCCGTTCAGTGCTCCGCCGAGGGTATGGAGGCGCGGCGTCTAAAGAAGGAGTTCGGTAAGGATCTCGTCTTCTGGGGGGGAGGGGTGGACACGCAGCGCACTCTGCCATTCGGGACGCCGGAGGAGGTATACAAGGAGGTGCAAGAGCGCATTGAGATCTTCAATGAAGACGGCGGATATGTCTTCAACAGCATCCACAACGTGCAAAGCAATGTGCCGACAGCAAACATACTGGCGATGTTCCAGGCGATCCGGGACAGCCGGAACAATTAACAGGAGAGGGACATGGAGGAACATGCGCAAAACAACGATGGAATGCGCAAAGCATCCATCAATATGAGCTTCGTTTGGATGATCTCCCTGGTTGCAGCGCTGGGGGGGTTGTTGTTCGGATACGACTTCGTGGTGATTGGAGGTGCGAAACCGTTCTACGAGAGTTTCTTTAACCTGACCACCTCCTTTCAAATCGGATGGGCGATGAGTTGCGCGTTGGCGGGCTGCCTTATCGGTGCGGTGCTATCAGGAGGGTTAAGCGATAAATTCGGGCGCAAGAAGCTTTTAATCCTCACAGCGATTCTATTCGCAGTCTCCTCGATTGGAACCGCCTTGTCCGAAACCTTCGCGCTATTCGTTGCATGGCGCATATCCGGAGGGATCGCAATTGGACTGGCGTCCAACCTCTCCCCGATGTACATTGCCGAGATATCCCCCGCAAAGGTTCGCGGAAGACTTGTGTCGCTCAATCAATTGACGATCGTTATCGGTATTCTCGCGGCACAGATAGTGAATTTTCTCATCGCCAAGCCGGTGCCCCCCAACGCAACCTCCTTGTTTATTCTCCATTCCTGGAACGGACAATACGGCTGGCGATGGATGTTCGGTGCGACAGCCGTCCCATCGATGCTGTTCTTTCTTGGGATGTTCCTCGTGCCGGAGAGCCCTAGGTGGCTTGCGAAGAGAGGTGATTCAAAGCGATGCAAGGGTATTTTCACCAGAATTGGCGGGGAGGCGCATGCGGATGAGGAGATGAGGGATATCAGCCTTTCACTGGTAAATGAAACTGAGAGGGTTAATTTTCGAGAGTTACTGGAGCCGAGAATGCGAGGGATACTGGTGGTTGGAGTTATTCTCGCCATCTTCCAGCAATGGTGCGGCATTAACGTCATCTTCAACTATGCCGAGGAGGTGTTTTCCGCAGCAGGGTATAAAATTACGGGTATTATGTTCGATATCGTTGTAACGGGAGTGGTGAACTTGATCTTCACCTTCGTAGCCATACGCACGGTGGACCGAATCGGTCGCAAGGCTCTGATGACATTCGGAGCGTCGGGGTTATGCGTTATTTATATTCTTGTTGGATTGGGATATCACTTCGGGATTCACGGAATGTTGATGCTCGCATTGGTGGTGGCGGCGATTGCGTGCTACAGTTGCACCCTCGCTCCCGTCACTTGGGTGATTCTATCGGAGATATACCCCAATCGGATCAGGGGGGCGGCGATGTCGGTCTCCACCTTCGCTTTATGGCTAGGGTGTTTCACTTTGACCGTAACGTTTCCCTACTTGAACAGCCTCCTCGGGCCTGCGGGAGTCTTTTGGATATACGCGGTGATCTGTTTGCTGGGATTTGTCTATATCAAAAGAAAGTTGCCGGAGACAAAGGGCAAGACCCTCGAAGAGATAGAAAGGGAGTTGGTCGGCATAGCGAATTAGCGCCGCACGAGGAAAGCATGACCATAGAAAGGATATTCCGAGACTCAGACAGAGCGTCCGAGATATCCATGGAAGTTTGGTTATAATCAAATCGAATAAAGGAAAGGGACGACATGGCGAAAGAGTATCACGCACCGGATTGGGAGACGTATCGGATGGACACCACGCACCCGCACGTTCGGATCGAGCCGATGGATCGCGAACGGGAGACGACGGGTCAGGCACTGGAGGCACTCCGCAGCGAAGGGATGTTGCCGCATACGCATTATGACGAAAAGAAGCTCTTGGCGCACCGCAAAGCGGTTGAGGAGTTATTCGAAATTCCATGGACGGCGATCACGCACCGAATGCAGCGCACGATTTGGGCGATAAATGCTATCTCACAACCGCGGAACATGATTGCCGCCGGGATTTTTTGCGGGAACACGTTCATATCCAACTCGGGTGCGGCGGTTGGTCCGGGAGCGGTTTATACGGCGAACGACCTAGTGGGAGTTGAGATACTTCCCAACGAGGCGGAACGCGCCGAGAGAAACGTACGGCGTATTGACCCCACCGGAGTGGCGCATATCGTGGCGGCGGACGCAGTGGAGTTTACCCGAAACTACTCCGAGCCTATCAATCTGCTATACTTGGACGCGGACGGCGATGAGGCGCGAGGGAAGGGGATATACCTCGACATTCTTCTTCAGGCTTTCGACAAGATGCCGAAAGGTTCGCTTGTGCTGGCGCATAATAGCGTGAATTGCGCCGATCGTTTGAAACATTACCTTGCTTTTGTGCGTGATCCGGCTAACATGGCGAACAGTTTGAACTTGGTGATTGACGGCGAGGGATTGGAGGTGTCCCTTATGTGATCCTGAGGATCATAAATATCGGATCGGCTCATTATTCGAACCGACCCGATGATTATGGAAAGAGGAAGGAATGAGCGGCGAAACGAACTTATGCTCGACGGCGTCTCAACCCGAAGCCCGCCAGCCCCATTCCCAACCCGGAGCTCATAAGGAGCATCAGGGTGTTCGGCTCCGGCACTTGGTACCCGAAGTTTCCGGATATGGACGATTTGAATGAATGGAAATCCTCAACTCCTGAACCGGGATTGTCACGGTGAAGGCCGGTCAAAGAGGGATCATTGGTATTTGTCAAGGAGGTGAGAGCCAAAGTGAAGTCCTTCTGCGAGCCGGGTCCCGCGAAACCTATGTAATCGGATGTGTAAGTGATCGATTGGGGTAATCCGCCTCCGTCATCCTGACCGCCAATACTTGGAGTGGTGGAACCTGTTGTACCCATAATGAGAGCTCCTCCGTAAAAGAAAGAGTTGGAATTCATTGTGAGCAGATTGGACACATTTTGCGTATAAACCTTGCCGTTGATCGTCTGGGTTAGACCGGTGTATATAAATTGCATTGTGAACTGATCCGTCACTTGTGTTAGTATCGGACCGTTTGCTTGCACATTGTTAGGCGTAGATGTGGATGATGATAAGGTAAGTTGTGCAGGCAATCCTGTAGGTAAACCATAGGCAAGATAGTTAAAAGTCACTGGTGTATTTGCGGATATTATGGCATCAACCGCAGTTTTTGTTGGATTGGTATATACGAATGGCAATGTGTTCGGATTAGCCTGCGCAAAAGATGCAAGAGGCAACGAAGCCGCCATTGCGGATGCAAATCCGATAACCATAAAAGCGATTGCGATAATCATAACCTGGATTCTTCTCATCATGTTCCTTCCTTCCTGTCCAAAAACTTGTTTGGCGTATATTCTATCGCCTACTATTCACTAATTACCATAAGTGCAAATTCCATGCCAAAATCTCAAAAAAACGGGTTTGCACTGTAAAAAAAACGGGTTTTTTTTTACGGCATGATTACACGATAATTTTACCAGTTTTTGGGAGGAAACATACGAAGGATTCGATAGGAAAAAGGAAACGAGGCGGAGTGGGTAATATCTCAAAAATGAGAGGAGGGTCATGGAAGCCGAAAAGACGACATCCATGACCTTAATGCAATTCAGGGGACGATGTTGACCGTCGCATCCTTTCCAAAATATCCCGATCTCTCCAGTTCGATGCTGCCGTACATGTTGGTCACCTTCATCTGGATTTCATTCATATACACGCCATTCACCAATACATTTTTGGTGACAGTGACGGTCAGTAAATCGTACGGGGTCTTGTAAACGACCCGGTTCATTGCGACAACGCAGGTGGAGGTGAGTTTCATGATTCTCAAGGAACTTGCATTAAGGGACGCCCAGTCGGTTTCCGTGAATAGGAACTTGCCGTTCAACAATCCCGTCGGGGTCTTGTAGACTTGCAACTGATAAAACTGCTGATTGGGTATCGTCGCCAATGTTAACGGATCAATGTAGGGAACACTTTGTGTAACCGTTCCCTGCACAATGGCGAGGTTAACATAACCGGTGGCGGCATTCGCCCCGGATTGAAATGAAACGACTGCGACCGTCAACAGAGCGGCGCAAGCGAGAAAGTGGGTGAATCTACGCATTTTTTATCCTTCCTGTACCTCTTTGCCGGAAGGACGGCTCCCTGCGAGCATTACCGATTCCGGCGTTTAATATTATTTTCCACGCGCATAGCCTCCTTGAAACCGGAAGGAATACCAGAAAAAACAAATCCATTATTATTATTACCGTAGGGAGGTGAGGCGTAAAACTGAAGGCTGACACAAAACATCCCTTCCGGGTAGCAGCCACACGTGGAATTACTCCATTATCACGAGGAAATACTCCATAATATGGACGGGAAGATGTTCCATGCGGAGCTGCGGAATGATGAATTAAGCAAACCTTCTTTTATTTTGACTGAATTAACTTTGATCTTGTTCCAACGCAAGCACAACATTTTCACCGTGGTAAAAACATGTGCGTATACGGATATAATAAATCTATAACTGATTCACTTGCATTCAAGGAAAGGAATTGCCGCATGCCCTCTCGCAAAGTCAGCCGTCTCTGCTTACGATACATGCTCCCGCTATTATTGATGGGTAGCTCAATCCTCGCCGCTCGCTCGGATATCTCCGATAAATATAGCCCTGAAGTTTTCTCTCGGCAAGAGGGGGTGACAGTATCCCCCTTTGATTTGTATCAAGTAAGACTTCAACCAAGCCCCTTTGTATCTCGAATGAATGCGGATAAGGCGTATTTGCTTCGTTTGGACGCCGACCGCATGCTATCCTGGTTCCGAAAAGAGGCGGGGCTAAAACCGAAAGCTCCTGTATACGGAGGCTGGGAGGATCAGGGAGTGGCAGGGTGTATCGCTGGTCATTATCTCAGCGCAGCGTCCATGATGTATCAAGCGACAGGGGATAAACGGCTTTTGAATCGCGTGAACTACATGGTCAGCCAGATGGCGAAATGCCAAAAAGCAAATGGAAACGGCTATCTTTCCGCGATTCCGAACGGCAAGAATATATTCAAGGAGATTTCAGAGGGGCATATTGATATCTCCAACGGCTTGAACGGAGGTTGGGTCCCTTGGTATACGATGCATAAGGTCATGGCGGGCTTGAGAGACTCCTATCTCTATTGTAATAATCAGACTGCGAAGGAAGTATTGATCAAACTCGCCGATTGGGTGGACACAACAACGCACAACCTCAGTGAAAAGCAGATGCAAAAAATGCTCGAGGTGGAACAGGGAGGGATGGACGAGGTGTTGGCGGATGTCTACGCTATCACAGGAAATCCAAAATATATCAAACTCGCTGAACGGTTCTGCCATCAGAAAATGCTGATTCCCTTTTCCAAGGGCGTGGATAATCTGACTGGCTTGCATGCCAACACTCAGATACCCAAGTTCATAGGCTTTCAACGTATTTACGAACTAACCGACGATAAAACCTACAATAAAGCCGCCGAAAATTTCTGGAACGCGGTGGTGAGAAACAGAAGTTGGGTGAACGGTTCGAACAGCATGTATGAAGGTTTCTTCGATCCACATCAGTTCCCATGGGCGGTTGTACAGCCAGGCGGGCCGGAGACTTGCAACACATACAATATGCTCAAGCTTACACAGCTTCTATTCGAGCAACACCCCTCCGCCAAATACATGGACTATTACGAAAACGCCTTGTATAACCATATCCTCTCCTCGGAGGACCCCATCCACGGAGGTTTCGTATACTATACATCGATGAGACCCGGACATTACAGGGTTTACTCGTCGGATTTCAACTCCATGTGGTGTTGCGTTGGCACCGGCATGGAGAATCACAGCAAATACGGACTTAATATCTATTCGCACGGAATCAACTCGCTCTATGTAAACCTGTTCATCCCCTCAGTGCTCAACTGGAAAGAAAAAGGGATGGTTGTAAGACAGATATCCCGTTTCCCGTATGAACCGAGAACGAGCCTGCGAATTTCCGCCAAATCCCCTCAAAAACTGACTTTGTGGGTTAGGTACCCTGGCTGGGTTGCCAAAGGGGAATTGAAGATCAAAATCAACGGACGTAATTTTCCGGTGAAACAGTCCCCGGTCAGTTACATTCCAATAACAAGAAATTGGAAAAACGGGGATCGCATCGATATCAGTCTTCCAATGCATCTACGTTATTCATTATTGCCGTATAGCTCCAATCCTCAATACATCGCCATTCTATACGGACCGATTCTTCTTGCAGGTGAGATAGGAACGCAGGGGCTTCAAAAGGGTTACAACTTTCACACTCCCGATGCGGACCAATTCGCTCACATAACCATGCCTTTGATAGACGTTCCCGCATTTGTCGGTAACTCGCCTCAACAACTATTGAAGGGATTGAAAATGGTTGATCGGAACACGCTCACATTTCGAACCTCTGACGTGACCAAACCGCACAGCGTTCAGCTCATCCCGTTCTATAATCTTCATTTTCAGAGATACGCGATCTACTGGCAGTTTCTGAACAATAAGGAGTGGGAACAGAGGGCTCAAGCGCTGGCTACTCAGGAAAGCGAAGAGCGCAACAGACAGATGCGTACGACGGATACCATCGCCGTTGGACGAGAAGATTCTGAAAAAGCCCATGATCTGACGGGAGAACTGACTCGCTCTGAATGCGACGGTGATTTAGGTGACTGGTATTGGAGGGACGCTTACAACGGCGGATATTTCAGCTATAGAATGAAGGTGAATCCCGACAAGCCCATGATCCTTCGATGCACCTACTGGGGCGAGGATGACGGGGCGCGAACCTTCGATATACTCGTTGACGGCGTCAAAATCGGGACCCAAACACTTCATCGGGATGATCCGGCTCATTTTATCCATGTCGAGTATCCAATTCCAGCGAGTGTCACATCGGGAAAAACGGAGGTTACCGTTAAATTCCAAGCGCATCCGGGGAATATTGCGGGAGGATTGTGGGGCTGTGTGATGCTGGAGTCGAAATCTTAAACGAAGTAAAAATATGAATAATGTATTTTTCGAATATTCATTAGTTCTATTTTATTCCTGAGGCAGGCGGGCACAATACTCTTTTAAAAGTTCAGGAGTAATATCGTCTGGTTTTACAAGCCGATAATGCTTTTCCAATGAAATGCTAATACCATCCATATTTTCCTCAAATAAGAAAAGCGAAATAAGGTCTTTATCCATAAATTGCGCACCGATTGGTAGGCAAATCAACTCTGGGAATTTTTCTTTACACATGGCAATATCTTGCTCAATTTGTACGATATTTAACCTATCATTACCGCCTTTGGCTTGAACTGGAAAAACAAAGTGAGCGCCTCTACGGTCAATGCCAACGTAAATTTCATCAGTCTCAATTTGCCCCATGCATTCTATGGAAGTACGCAAATGATTCTGAAGAGAATAACAGGTTACACCCGTCAGAACATCCAGCAACCGATTGTAGCGAACTTTTGCAAGCAATGCTTGTTCGTCGCTTAATGAATACAATTCGACAATACCTGGAGTTGCATTGGGCACTTTAGTCTCTGACATATTCGAGTTAGGAACAATTTTACCAGCAGGACGGATTATCCATGATTTCCCCTCAGGAGCCTTGACACGAATCGATTCCGGCAATCCTTCTCTATACCGTAAGCTGTAAATGACATCACCAAGATTCTTAGGCAATGGAATTTTACATTTTTCCGCTGCATTTTCGAGTTCCTCTCGTTTAAATTCGATTACATTCGCTCCATCAACAAAATGTTCGAAAAAAACATGTTCAACAAGCTGTTTGTAACGATTTTTCTTATTCACCGTATACATCCCCTACAGGTTGTGATATAGAATCCGCTTAAACTATTCGTAATTCGCATATAGTGATTTTCAGCCCGGCCAACGGAGTAATACAACCTCCTCGCGTAGCTTTTTCCTGGTAGCTGTAGCCTGACGGGTTCGGAACAAATCTATGCCAACAACTTCATATCCCAGGGATGCTCCTATGTCAGCCAATAGATTTCCTGTATGTATCATTACCTGAAGATAGGATGCTTGATCGCCCACCACATACGCCAATTTGGCTCCAGGGCGTAATATTCGTCGCAATTCCGCCAAATGCCTGGTCATCCCTCCAAAGTAAAGTTTAGTAACTTTCGCATATAATCGTTCAAAACCGCTTGTTTTTTCAAGCGCGATGCGTTTTGCTTCAATTTCATCCGCAATGCGTTGTATTTCAGGGAAATTGGCCACCCAAACATCGTCTTCATCCCCTTTATAGACATTGCGCGTATTGGAACGCATCAGACTTTGCTTATACTTGCGAAGCTCAGTTTTATCATGGATAAATCCTAATAAAACGGATTCCAGTCGAGTTGTACGAGTATAATCCTTTTCATTTGGATATGGTGGGGAGGTAATCACCGCATCAACCGATTTTTCTTCGATTAAAGTCATTATTTGACGTGAATCAGCGTGATGAACAACTGATGAAGTGTTTATATTTCTGGCAAGGTCGCGAATATCCCTAGTCATGTCACAAATATTTGAAAGCCAAGGCGAGATGACGGGTGCGTCATCTTTCTTCATTCCAACACCTACTTCAGGTCCAAAATGCAAGTTGCTAATATTATTCACGATGGCTTTTGCCATTGCCAACGTTTCATGACCATAGTAACACTCCTCATGGCATTCATTCAAAGTATCAATCAGAATTAGCGATTTATGAAGTGGAAGGGGACTAATAGAATCATGCAATAACAACTTCATCTGTTCTGAGTTTAAACTTTTTAAACGATCTTCCGATAGCGCAACATTCGATTGAAAACATGGTATGTCGTCAATCCCTACTTTTTCCAGATCAGTCATAACACGCTTTGCAATAACCCTTGCATGTTTCATCAAACCGTCAGGATTCGGATTCCAGTTCACCTTGACTTGACTGGCGAAACACATCATGGGATGAGCCTCGACTCCAATACTGGGTATTCCATTTTTCTTGCATTCAACAAGAGTCGTCCCAGTTCCACAAAACGGATCAAGCACACAGCTATTTTCCGTCAACTCAAAACGGCGTATGTATTCCCGTACTAGGTGTGGAGGAAAGGAGAGGACAAATCGATACCAATCATGCACGGAGCGATCTTCGAATGACAACTTGTTCATCACCGCACTCTCACTCGAGTGGTTTGTTTTCGCAACCGTGTCATGAATAATCATCAATGTACTTTCTGACATCGTGAATTTTGTTGTGATATCTCGTGGAAGTCCGATTACTTCATAAGCGATGATACCATGATAGTATGTACTTCGTCAACAAGGTGCAATGCGTGAAATTGATTTGTGAATTTTACATAACAGGTATTATCGGACGTTATTCTATTCTATACAAAGGAGCCTGATATCTCATTCAGGCTCCTTTGCTAATTGCTCAATTACTGTGGGAGTTATGACGCGGCTTCAACGTCCTTGACATCCGACAAATGATCCTGCATGTCGTCGATGCGATTGTAACATTCGGATAGGAGATCGTTGA
>JAJZOL010000169.1 GCA_021811565.1 bacterium
AAATTGGCGGGTATGACCGGAACTGCGAAAACTGAAGAGGATGAATTCCGTAAGATTTACGGATTGGATGTTGTGGTGGTGCCGACGAATATGCCTATGGTCCGCAAAGATCATCCCGACATCATCTACAAAGTCGCGGAGCACAAGTTCCGAGGAATCGCTTGGGAAATACTGAGGTTGTACGCTCGCCAACAGCCGGTATTGGTGGGCACTCGATCCATTGAGATG
Organism: bacterium; assembly: GCA_021811565.1. Classification (GTDB taxonomy): domain Bacteria; phylum Armatimonadota; class Chthonomonadetes; order Chthonomonadales; family CAJBBX01; genus DTKV01. The sequence goes on from JAJZOL010000169.1 coordinate 229, forward strand.
TCTGAAAAGGTTTCAGAGAGAATCACCTCCACAAGCCTGCAATCCCTATGTATGGTCAATTTGATTCGCCATACCATTGAAAATACGAAAAATTTGGATAAAGGAAAACTTGAAAAGTGGAGTGAGACGTTAAATGGCGACTTGGATAGGATAAGCCTTAATCGTCTGAATCCAATCCTGAAGGAGCTAAATCTTCCGACCGACCCGTTGGCGGAAAACACATTGCAAACCCTAACAGAGTTGTTGGAAGTTACCAAGGATGAGGATACCCTCAACAACATCGACGAAGCATTAAGACACGGTATCCCGCATAATATCCTTAATGCAAAATATCACGAAAAAGAGGCTATTATCATTGCCGAAGCGGGACGCAAAGGCGCTGTCACGATTGCCACAAATATGGCGGGAAGAGGCGTGGACATCCTGCTAGGCGGCAAACCGCAGGATATGGCGTTGCCGGAAGAGCCGAGTGAAAGTCAATCCGACAACACGGAGAATTCCGAAGGTGAGATGGTTCTCTCCTACCGCAGAGGTGGAAAACACAGTGTTTTGGATTCCGTTTCAACTCTGACACCTGAGGAGTACGCCGCCGCCGCAGACGATGTGCGTCGCGTGGGCGGGCTCTACATCCTTGGCACCGAGCGCCATGAGAGCCGCAGAATTGACAACCAGCTTCGAGGACGATCCGGAAGACAGGGAGACCCAGGCGAAAGCAGATTTTTCGTGTCCTTGGAGGATGAGTTATGGAGGCTCTTCGGTGATCGCTCCAACCATCCCCTTCTTCGCACATGGCCAGAGGATCAGGCGATGGATGCGAGAATACTCTCCAAGATGATTGAACGCGCTCAGAAAAAAGTGGAGGAGAACCATTTCGAGAGTCGAAATCATGTCCTTCAATATGATGACGTGATGAACAAACAACGTGAGATCATTTACGGCGAAAGAAAAAGAATATTGCAAGGGGCTGATCTCAAAGAGACCATCACGGGTTTCCTGACTCAGGTTGTATCCGATGCGGTGGCGCTCTTTTGCCCGGATACGAGTTCTCCGAATGAATGGGAGATCAATGATCTTTATCGGGGTTTGGATGAATACTTCCCTCTTTCACAAATGGCGGGAATTGAGGAACTTGCGGGAAAGACTCAAACGGATATTCGTGATTTCCTGACTGATCTGATATTGCAAGCCTACGAACACAAGGAACAGGAAATCGAGAGTGCAGTGGACGAACCGGGAGCCATGCGCGAACTGGAAAGAAATATCGCACTGCAAGCGATCAACCGCAAATGGATGGAGCATCTTGCGTCCATGGATTATTTGCGGGAGGGGATTTTCCTAAGAAGCTATGCGCAGCAAGACCCCTTAATGGTTTATCAAAAAGAGGCGTTCGAGATGTTCGAGGATATGCAGCATTCCATACAGGATGAAATCGCTCGATATCTCTTCCGTGTACAGGTGGTGCAGCAACCTCAACGACGCAGATACCCGCAATATGAAAATCTGAAAACGGGCGACAACAAGACATCCGGCGGCGGAACGGGCACAACCGTACGACAAGCGGGTAAAAAGCTTGGCAGAAACGATCCCTGCTGGTGTGGAAGTGGCAAGAAATATAAAGCCTGTCACTACCCGGATTAATAAAAAGAGGGGGAGCGGATAACTTCCCCTCGTTTTACTGTTTATCAATCCATTTTTGTGAATTAATCGGTCACACCGATCTTGTTAAGGGCGATGGATATATCGTTCTGAAGGAGATCCCCCTTATATTTCCGCATATCCTCCAATGAGGTTATGGCATTCTTCCCCCCTATTTCACCAAGAGTGATGGCGACCCAAGGGCGAGCGGCGGGCGATCCCTTGGCTGCGTTGGTGATCAACGGCACGACCGATTCGCCTTGCTGTCCCAACGACTGAGATGCATAATACGCCACGACGTCATTCGGAGAGTTAAGCGACTTAATCAGTGCAGGTTGAGATGCAGCGCCGATCGTTGCAAGGGAATTCGCTGCGGATTGCCCGAGAACGGGATTCGCCAACTCAGCGATTAAGGGTTGGACTGCGCTCGTATTACCCTGAAATCCTAACGCGATGCAGGCTTGAATGGCAACCATGTGATCCTTGTCCCTCATTGCTGCGATGAGGCCGGCATTCGCCTCGGGAAGTGCGATACGGGCGAGAGCCTGAGCGGCACGATACTGCAAGTTGGTGTCCGGGGATTTAAGTAACCCTAACAGGGTTGGAATGGCGGGTTTTCCCGCCACCGCAAGCGCGTCCGTTGCCGATTCCTGTATTTTCAGATCGTAATCGCTTAGGGCCTTGACCAATGCGGCAATCGCTTCCGGTGTGCCTATCTTGCCCAGACCTACAGCCGCCTGTTCTCGCACGTCATGATCCACGGTGGGATCGTTCACCGCCTCTATGAGAGGCTTCTCACCCGCTTTATTCGCTATGAGTGCAATTCCAGCGATCGCCGCTTTGCGCACGTCTGCGTTTTCCTTTAGGAGTGGCATTAGATAAGGGATCGCCATTTTACTGCCAACTTTGCCAAGCGCATCCGCCGCACCCTCCTTCACGGTGTCGTCCGAATTTTTAAGTAAAGGCGTCAAAGCCTGCACACACTGCTCGGACTGATCGGTGTAAGAGCTTAAAACATCCCCTCCAGGGCTACGTGCCGCCACATCGGTCACCATCTTCGCCACGATTTCGGGGATGATCATGGAAACGACTTGAGGATTGCGCAAAGATAAAATATACTTCGCCGCCGCCATCGCCCCCTGATTGCTTTGGCTGGTGTATGGTATGGCGCCAAGGGAGTGTAGGATATCCACCGTTTCCAATGGAATCAATCGCGCCGCATTTTGGGCGTTTGTTTGCCCGAGGATTTGGAGCGCCAAAACGCATCCCTTGCTAGTGTTGGCGTCGGTGTCCTCTATGCCGGTGATAACGTTATCCAAGTTCGCCTTTGATAGAGCGCCAACGCGCAACAGCCCCACGATAGCGCGATCGCGAACAGGTTTATCCTGATCCTTTAGAAACGCGACGATTTGCGTCACGGCATCCGCCGGTGTTAATGGCTGATCGGAAGAGGACGAAGTGGTGGAGGAGGACTGCGCTGTAGCCGGAGGGGGGGGCTGCTGAGCCCAATCCTCCAAAGCCTGGATCACCGCTATGCGGGTCTCCTTTGGCTCACCGCTTATGGTATCACTAAACTGCTGAGATTCAACCAAGCTTTTCGCCGCTGCTATGGCTGCGGCTTTGTTAGGACCGATCATTGCGTCGATCTGCGAGCGTATATAACGACTGTGGTTTACAGCAATTCCGATAACGATGAGTACTAGCGCAATAAAAATACCGTAATTGAGATACTTACGATTCATTGTTTTTCCTCCAGCGTTTATATTATAACATTAAACGCGATGATTCCCGTCGTGAATTTGTTGATTCGTAACCTTTTCCCAGCCTGAAACGTATGAGGTAAAATAATACAAGTTCAACCGTTAATAAATGCATGGAGGTGGTACGTTTTGCCAACATATGGCTATGAATGCACGGCGTGTGGCGAACAGTTTGAGGTAAATCAAAGGATCACCGATGAACCGCTTACCATTCACGAGGGTTGCGGCGGAGAATTAAGAAAGCTAGTATATCCTGTCGGTATTGTTTTCAAGGGTTCGGGTTTTTATGTCAACGATTATGGTCATAAAACAATAAGTTCAAACTCAGAATCGGTTGCCAAGCCCTCCGAAGTGAAAAGCGAGGATACCCCTAAAGCGCCGGAGAAGACAGCGGAAACAGCCTCAGCCACAACCAAATAATGATTTCTTTGTTTACAAGCTATTAAAACAACGGTCGGTTCAACATTTGAGTGAACCGACCGTTGTTTTGTGCCATACATTTCTAGTTCTTGCTTTGAATGAGCAGACGCCCCGTGGAAGGATCAAACTGAATGTTCACGTTCAGTGCGTCACGAATGAATGTCAAGGGAACCATCGTTCTGCCTCTAACAATAAACGGGGCTTTTGCCATGGGGACAGTCTCGTTATTAACATCGGCATTGGCATGTCCGATTTTGAGGATGATCTCACGGGTGTCATTCACAGCTCGAACCGTCTTTGCATTCCCGTACCAATACAAACGACCACCGGTGTGCTCGAAAATCTGTCGGAATGGAGCGATGCCCATACCGTTTTCAATGCGCGGGCTTACATCGAAAACGATCCGATCGTTGTCAAAAGCCACCTGGAAAGCACCTCGATAAGCGCCAAGTAGCTTTTGCCAGTTGGATATTCGGACAATATTTTTCGAGTGCGCCATGTTATCCGCTGCGGTGTTTCGGTTAACATGCGGCAGTGATTCTGCAAGTTTTCTGTTCGCTGACAGCGCACTTACCGGTACGCTTGCAACCAACATGCGACCCATAGGACGACTAATCGCTCCGCCCATTCGCTTGGGCTCCACGGGAATGGAGTTCAATGGGCTCCCTGCGTAGGTTCCCTTAGGACTTAACTTGGGCAACGTTTGGGTTGCGTAAGGTACGTCCGAGGGAGAACCATCCAAGGAGTTTATCTTGCTGGAATGAGGACGTATGGCTGGCATAAGCAGATCGCTTTCCGTCTTCTCCAATCGCGGAGTTTGCGAACCGGGGAGTGTCGACACACCCATCCCCTTCTGAACAGGTTCCATCGGGGTCAACTCCGAACCATTCGCCCGTGGCTGGACTGATATGCTGCGGATTCCGGGGGTGGATCCCGCGTTAATCGGAGTGGGGTTGGTTGGGATGGTTACAGTCCCAATGCCGATGGAAATTGGAGGCGCCAAGGGAGTGTTATTCATGGACGCCGTCGGGCGGATGGAATTGGAGGGTATTACCTCCGGAGCCGGTCCAGTCACTTTGGGCTGGATCGCTTGAGAGCCCACCTGAGCCATGGATGGTTTGACAGTGTGTGCGGGATTGGGCATTTCGAGGGACAGATCGGGAATGCTGTTTTGCATTGTGGTCTGTCCACCGCTGTTGTTCACCTCTATGCGGATTGGAGTCGCCTTGGTGGGCTGCAGAGAATCATCCGTCTGAGTCCACGCTTCGAGCAGATGCCAACCGTTCGCAACTTTGGTTGTGTCCCAATCATATTCATAGGGAGGATAGTTGCGAAGGACTTTCAATTCCTTATCCACAAAAATCGACACGTAAGGTTTCGCATCTTGCAGATCGGAATCGAGGTGCACCCTTACCGGCACCACGCCACTTACCTGTATCCCGTTCTGCGGATAGGATATCCTAACGGGAGCGGACAGGTCCCCACTGACAAGGGTGATTTGGGAGGAGGCGGAAACCGCTTTTCCGTCATTCCCATAGGCCTTGACAACCACATTGTGCGTCCCCGCCGTCATCATAGCGGTATCCAGCTTGAAGGATATGATCCCTCTTTGCAGGGCGCTATCCAGTGACCGGCGCGTGAGCAAAGCGTTGTCCATGTAGAGTTCCACGGTATTCACCGTGCTTCCCCGAAAACTTACATCCAAGGACAGTTTGTCCCCGATGTTACAGTTCCCAGGGGTGATGATGGAGAGTTGTAGCCCGCTCGACGTTCTAGCGTTTGCAGCCTGTAAGCTGCTAAGAGCCACCAGCCCGAAGCTGATAACTCCGGTCAGCGCAAGAACGCAAGCCAACCTTTTCATTCAACCGCCTCCCTCTTTGAGAATTTAGTTGGTAAGGACTGCCTTGTATCTTGATTGAAACAAGGACGTTACACTGTATCACAAATGCCATATCCTGTCAATAATTATTTTCATAAAAAGAGCGATTGTGGATAAAAAAATTTCGCAAATGGTTCAATTGCATCCTTTAATTTCACGCAATGGCGTTCGAGTGCAATAATATTATTGGCATGATGGATACTATATTCAAAAATCAACTTTTATCTGTACGTCTGGATATTTCAGTTCAAGCCTCTCCTTCAAACTTAGCAAGCCATCGTACAGGGATTCCTTAACCCCCATTTCCACCAAAACAGTCGAAGCCCCGTCCGCAAGAGCCCAGTCGGAAACGGAGGCAAGTCCGGTTATATGAACATCCGCACGTTGCCTGATGGCTTCCCGATATAGACCCCTCCCCTCACCACTTGTAATGGATACTTTGAAAATGGAAGCTTGGGATTCTCCGGATTGCCGAATCACACTGCGGGGGTGTCTCTCTCGAATAATGTGAAGAATTGATTCCAATGCCGTCTTGGATGGTAAAGGCCCTATCCTGCCCCGTCCTTGCACTGCGCCTGCGTTGGATAGCGGAAGGATGTCGCAGGCAACCTCTTCATATGGGTGAACCTTTTTAACAGCATCGATGACCTCCGACACTCTTGTCTCCTGAACCACCATCTCTATCTTCATTTCCTCGACATACTCCAGCGAACCCACCTCCCCTATCGAGGGGATAGCCTCTTTCCCGGGCAGAAAAGTCCCCTTGCCCACCGTTTGAAACGAACATTGAGTGTAATTGCCGATTCGTCCCGCGCCGGTTTTTGACGCCGCCAGCATCACTTGCTCCGCAGCTTCCACAGGAACGAAGACGACATATTTGCAGAGCCTTTCCATCGCCTCTGGACAAAGAGGCTCGTAGGCATTGAGCCCTAAAGATTTCGCCAAACTATCATCAAATCCATCTTGAACGGTGAAAAATCCTTCGTCCAGACGATAGAGATTGATTTTGTTCTCGATACAAAAAAAGACGCGATAGCCATTTGGGTCATTTCTGAGGATGTTGCGAACATCGCCCGAAAAGAGCGGAAAGACTGAAATCACCAATGGATGTGGATGACTAACGGCGGCGGATAGAGCGCGTAATGACGGGAAAGGAACAAGAAGGATAGTCTCAACCGTCGATAATAAGTCACCAACCTCCAGCGCTTCGTGTGGAAAAGTTTCAGGTGTTATAGGTGCAATGGTCCGAAGATATTCCACGATATCCCCCACTCGTAATGACTTGGCGGGATTTAAAGTTGGCTCGGACGCCGATTGTCGTATCATTTTTAATTTCCTTAGCCCCCAAAAGATCGGCTGTATGGGGAACATGCATAATGAAAAAAACTTTGCCAAATAGCTTAGGATGGAAATCCACGCGATTGTAAAGCAACAAATCACATGCCATCATCGTAATCGCTTGCCCCTTTATGAACACCCTGTCACCATTCGCCCGCAAAATCAATTCCCCCCCGTGCCGAAGCCTGATAGGCTTTCATGGTATTCTTACATAGCTTCGAACTCCAGTAAGGAGCAAGGCAACAATGCGACGAACCGGTGACCGGGTCCTCAGGGACGCCAACTCTTGGCGCGAAAAACCGGGATACAAAATCGTATTCCGCTGATTTCGCGGTCATGATAACCCCTCTCGCATCCATCTTGCGCAGACGACTGATATCAGGAGAGACATTCAAGACATTTTTCTCGGATTCAACCTCAATTAAATAATCGAATATGGTTTGCCGGCGTATATCGGCTGGACATTCAATACAAATCGACTTCGGAACGTGGTGTGAACCAACGCAGGTTGTACCCGTCACGATCAAGCGCAATGAAATCCGTCTCGGAGGGATTCATCTCGGAGGCTGCATCCAGCATCCATTGCTTATCAGGGTATGCCTCCAAAATGCATACTGAGGCGGGATTCCCTTTGAAAGGCTTGGATGTGAAAGCGTCCACTAGGTAAATCTTCATTTCCCCTCCTCATTGGATGATGATGAAATAATACAGATAAAATCAAATCCTGGTCAAGAAGGGATTACCCAGCACGACATGACAAGGTTTGTTAATATGCACCAACCTGGGAAACTTCTTGGTAAACGTCAAACCTACTACGGTCTCATTTGACCCTTATCATGGCACTCTCTCCTTTTGTTCCAACACATCAAGTTGATGAATTTGGCAATGGGAATCGAGCCATCGAATAAGTCATTGGACAGGTTACGGACAATCAATTCAACGGTTGAAACGGACACATCTCAAGAATGGAATTGAACGCCGGCATATGGAAGACACTGGAAACATGAGGCTATGGGGATTATGTTGGTGAAACTACAGGAAAATGATGAAACCACCCCATCAAGAGATATGATATTCGCCAAGCGAGAAAAATCGTTTAACACATGAGTCAAATTGCTGAAATGAAAAAGGGATGCGACCATTTCGCACCCCTTGAATTCAAACGATGATTAAAATTACAAGGCTTTGGTTAGTTTACCGGCGATGACATTCTTCGGAACCGCCCCGATAATCTGATCCACAACCTGACCGTTTTTGAAAATCATTAGAGTTGGGATGGACATGATGCCGTACTTGCTGGCTATTTCCGGCTCCTCATCCACGTTGACCTTAACCACCTTCGCTTTCCCTTCGAACTCCTTGGCTACTGCATCCACATGAGGAGCCACCATGCGGCACGGACCGCACCATACAGCCCAGAAATCAATCAGAACGGGCACGGTGGATTGTAAAACCTCTTTCTCAAAATTTGACGCTGTCACAGCAGCTGCACTGCTCATGAATTCCCTCCAGTTTAATACGCGATTTGATTATCAGAGTCTTATATCTTCTTAATAACCTGCAGTCCACAATTAGGTATTGCTCGCTTCATAATATCCTATCTTTCATCGGAATTGCAAAAATCCTCATACATCCAAGTATCACGCATTACGAAACTTGTATATGATGTATGCTATCAATCCCATGAAATACAGGTTTATTTACGCAGATGTGATATTTTCAGTTCCGATTTCCCCCGCCGCCCCACACCACATCCGCGAATTTTTCCAAATCGTCGTAATTCGCTTGCCAAGTGGTATACATCACTCCATCAATATTCGGAATCCCGATCGAATCCTTCAGCCAATCACGGGTGTAGTTGACATTGTTGTCGTAATATCCGGCAAGTATCTGCTCATGACCGCGTTGAGCGAAAAAGGGAAGATCCTTGGCTCGAATGTCGAAATCCCAATCCACGATCCCGATATCCTTGGACAGACCCTTCCATGATCCCGCCCATGAGCCGTTCACCTGGTAATAATCGCCATGGGCGTTATGGTAGGGATCGAACATATCTGACCACACAAACACTTTCGCTTGAGGACTTATTCGTCGAATGATCTCTCTGCATCGCCCGACATTATACGCAAGTTGCTCTCCCGGAGTCAAACCGGATTTTTGGCATAATTCGCACCAGTTCGCCACGCGAATCTCGTCGTGCTGCATGAATACGATGGAGGGATGGAACAGCTTCTCCACCTGCTGCATCTGCTCCGTAAGCACTTGGTACAGTTTTGGATCCATGAGGCAAACGGAAGTCTGCATGTCATATGTAAATGAGGGAACGTAGAAGCTTACCAATAGCTTTTGCCCATTCCTGATGCGGCTGTTCGCCGTGAGCGTGATGGGTGGAGGGGTGTGATAGAGTGAAAAAGCGCCGAGATAAGGATCTCGTCCCATTTTGGGGTCTTTGACCGGTTCGTAATCCACGCACTCTTGGTAGACGGTACCCTCCTCGCTTGTTACAGTCAGCGGGCATCCCTCTCTGCGAATGACATTCACCAATCCCACGGTCTCAATCTTCACATCGTCGAACCAAATCGTCCCTCCTTTAGCCCCCCATGTTCCTAAATAGAAACGAGCGGAACGGTTGTTCTGGCTGTTAAACACCACCTGATGTTGAGTCCAATCCTGAGTGGGTTTAACGTTCAAATTCTGTTCGCAAAGGGATGGACCTGGTCCATTGACAGGCAATATCTCAATGGCTGTCTGAGGTGCGCTCTGGAAACTCGAAGTTTTTATCCATACGCTAATGCGATATTCATGAAAGGGGATAAGATGAATAGTCTGTTCTATCCTGGCATGCCCGTATTTCGGATCCACCGAGCCAACATCCTGAAAACGCAAAGAACAATCGCCGGAATGTTTGATTGTGCGGTCGATGAAACTCGCCTTGCCTGGGAAGTCCTGAAAATCCCATCCTTTGGCGACGTCACCATTATCATCCTCGAAGCCCCCGTTTGCAATTTGGGTTCCGGGATCTTGCACCACATTAGCCTGGCCGTCCCTGACCAGAAACTCCTCGTTTTTCACCGGCATCCCCTCCACGAGGTTCGGGTCGTGCGCCAGTATCCCATCGCTGTAGCCGATGGGAAAGACGCATGGGATGATATTCATGTGCAGGCTTTTTGCCAGGTTCTGGATTTTATGGATGTTATCGAAATAGGATTGCGGCATGCGGTCTAGGATATTAAGCTTGTAATCGGCAAAGACCATGCCATTATAGCCCACCCTCGCAGCTCGCTCCATAAGGCTTTCCACCTTGGGAAGGTTAGCATTCACCATAAGGTTCATGGAGACGTAAAACCATTTGTATTTGAGAGGGCGAGGAGCTTGGGCGAAAGCTGAAATTTGGAAAACAAGCATGAAAATAACCAATATTCCTTTTCGAACGGACATCATTCCCCTCCACTCCATTTTGATATTCGAGAAAATCAATTATTACTTATCCGTACATTATAGTGAAAAGAGGATAGGATTTCAATCATGGAAATCTAATAT
>JAJZOL010000204.1 GCA_021811565.1 bacterium
GATGACTACATTCGCATGAACAACGAAAACCCGAAACCATTCGTATGGACTAAGAGTGTACAAACTATTCTCGAAAAGGTTAATGATTGTAAAGCTATAACTGAAACACTACACTAGTATCCCGCATTTCCAGCCCGCCCCCCTGCAAGCGCAAGAGACGAATGGGGCTTACACGGTGCGAGGAGACGGATTTGAGGTGTCGGTCAGCGCCGAATCAGGACGGATCGTTCAAATACTCAGCGGTGGCGATGTGGTCGCCACAGGTGGTCCGGATTTGATGCTGGAGCCGATAAGCGATGAAGGGTTTGGGCAGATCACCGATTCCGGGAAGGATATCAAGCCCTTCAACAGGATAGGAACCGGATGGCGCGCGCAACGCGTGTCCATGACGAGATCGGATGGAGGCGTTACATTTCATGTGGAGGGTGAGTGCGAACAGGCGAAGGGGTCGTATAACCTACTCGTCACCCCCGTAGGCCGGTTGAAATTCGATTCCGACTTCACGTCGAAGGAGAACGCTAATTTATGGCAGGAGGGATGGGTCTTCGACCTCCCGATCGCATGCGACAAATTGTCATGGGACCGCAAGGCGAGATGGAGCTATTATCCTGAGGACCATATTGGGCGTCCCATTGGGTTCGCCTACGCCCACGACGACGAACCGATGACCGGTCCGTTCGGTCCCTCCTCCAAGCCCTCAGGAACCTGGGCGGAAGATGACACGGTATGGGGTACGAACGACTTTCGATCGACCAAACGGAACGTTTACACCGCCGCGCTAAGCGCCAAGGATGGAACGGGGTTGGAGATGATATCGAACGGCTCGCAAAACATTCGGTGCTGGGTAAGCGGGAACCGTATCCGCATGTTTCTCATGGATTACGGAAATGAGGGAACCGCCCCCCTTTTCAATCAGCGCATGATTCCGAATTGGCGCTTAAATCCAGGGTCCGTTATCACGGATCATTTCACCATGCAAATAGTCCCACCCCATTTCCAACGATGAACCAACGGTGTCATTTAAGAGTTAAGGTTACCGAATGCAACCCGATAACCTTCCATTGTGGAGGCGTAACCGGCTTCACGGACAATTCATATAAGCCGGGTTTCTCAAAGGAGATTTCCCGCAGATATTCGGTGTGAAATATATTCCATGCACCGGTGGAAAAGGATTTTCCTATGAACGATTGCCCCGCCGTCTCCACCTTATACAGACTCCCCGCAGCGTCCGGCTCACAGGAGTAGGAGATATTAAGAATATACACCCCTGCGGATTTCACCTCGAAATTCCAGGAGACGTAATCGTTCGAATCGCTCCAAAAACCGATGTCATCCTTGCCGCCGCCATATTCATATTGAGGGGTGTTCCCGTGGATGATCGCCAAATCGGCGGGGAGTGTGATTACGCCATTTTCCGCAGGTGAGATGACGGACGATTCCTTGACGACCACCGGCTGAAGATCGGATGGTTCGATGCGGAGAACATAAGCGAATCGGCATGGTTTTTCATCCGGAAGAGAAATGTGAAGTCCATCCTCCCGTTGAGCCCATTTTATTCCCCTTTGACTACCCAGAAGACGAACCTCCCTCACCACGCCTGCGCTCCTTGGCAGGCTTCGCACCACGAGGTTGTTATCCTCCGGCCATCCCAGGAATATGGCGTAAAGCGAGCGGTTTTTCACGGTGAACCGGATATCCCGGGCGGTGTAGCGCAGCTTGGCTTCATTGAAAGCTCCGCTGTGTACGCGGAAAGGTCCCTCGCCGTATGTCTTCCATGGGCGTGTGCCAAAAATAGCCTCTCCATTCACATGAAACCAGCCTTCAAGTTCGGATAGGATTTTGATCTCATCCGAATCCAATGAGCCACCCGGCATTAACGGAAAGTTCAGCAAAAGGTTTCCGTTCTTGCTTACGATATCCGCAAGCATATGAAGGATCGTATCGGTGGTTTTGTATTGATGATTCTCGAAGAGCGATCGACGATAGTACCAATCTCCCACGCAGGTGTCAGTCTGCCACGGTTGCGTGCCAATACTCCCCATCACACCGCGTTCGAGGTCCTGAACCCATCCAATCACGTTATCCTGCTTGCAGGTGTATACCGCCTCCAGCATGCCGTGATGCCTACGGATGTTATCATTGTAGAAGTGCGCCAGCAATTTCATTCCATATTCGTCGGGATAGGGAAGGGGGCTGTCGGAGTAGAGGAGATCGGGGTGATAACGATCTATCATGTTTTTTACACGTCGGTACCATGTAGCCTTCACGTACTCCGGTGCGTTGGGAATATAATAAACGCCATCGGGGTGTTCATTCCCTTTCCAATAAAGATCCGCGTATTCCGGATCGGCGCCGTCATATGGAACACCCGCCATGGGTCCGGTTGAGTCGGAGCCTTTCGAAACACTGTAAAACCACCAACTCGCGGCGAGATGCTCCGTCATACCAAAATGCAGACCGTGCCTGTATGCCGAGTTTCGCCACTCGGCGGCGATATCCCGTTTCGGCCCCATGTTGACTGCGTTCCAGCGTTGATATTTGGAGTTCCAACAATCAAAGTTGTCATGATGCATGGCGATCATGCAAAAATACTTCGCTCCCGCCTTGGCGTAACGGGACATCAATTCGTCGGGATTCCAATTCTCCGCTTTCCAATAGGGGATGATATCCTTGTAACCGTGTTTGGAGGGATGTCCGTAGTGTTTCAGATGATACTCATAATCCGGATTCCCCTGCACATACATCCAGTGTGCGAACCAATCCCCCTGCATCGGAACGGCTTCCGGCCCCCACACCGCCCATATCCCAAATTTAGCGTCTCTGTACCATTCCGGACAACGATACTGTGTGATGGAGGATTCTTCAGGGGTAAAGAGAGGTGTTTGCGGCGTTATGCCGGATTGTGAGGATTGAGCCGCGCCATATTGCAACAGCGTGGCTCCCAACATGGCGCTCTTCGCAATGAAATTACGACGAGATATTTGCATTCCGGCATCCTTATTTTGGGCTTATAGGGAGATTATATCTCCTACAACCCCATATCCTCTATAATCTTCGCATGAAGGATCCGCAGGGTTAAATCATCCCGCACTGAGGTATCCTCTATGCTTTCTAATCTACACTCCACCCAATCCGGTAATTCTCCGAATTTATTGCGCATTTGCTTCGACAGGGAGCTGCGCATACCCTGAACCACGCCAACTGCTTGACTTGGTGAATAACTCCTTGTTCAACTTCCTCTTCGCTCCGAAGTCTATCCGCTCGGCGATATCGGGCAGGAAAAACTCCATGAACAGACGGAAGAACCAGCCAATAATCTCCTTCCACAACTGATCATGCTTCATGGCATGTCTCCATCAAGGATATAAGCCCTGTTTTGCAGTCTATTCTACCATAACCCATCGCAGTGAACCGAAAGTGCATTTTGAATGGTTTCACTTCAATATCTCTGGTAAAATGCCATAAGGAAGGAATCATCACTGCGGAGAATAGTCATGTTACCACTTTTACTTGCCTTGGGAATTTTATCACAAAGCTGGAAACCGCCACTTCTCGCCAAACCGGATGAATGCACGGCAAAGGGTAATTTGATGAACAGACTGATACGCGCTACGAATCGTCTTACGCAACCTCCCTACACGGAGGAGTTTATTCTCGCCGATGTAAGTTTCAAGGAGAAACGGATTTTCACGGAATACAGCGGGGATATCTCCGGACGGATAATCGGACTCGCCGCCACACAGGCTTTATGCGGAAGACCGACATGCTGGGATTTAAATGAACTTTTAACCAAATTGGTTCAATATCAAAAACCTGACGGGCACTTTGGCGCACCCCAGAACTTGGATCAGGGTATCGACGGACCCAGAGACATGCCGATCCTCTGGGGCAACGGCAGAATGTTAATTGGATTGGTGGAGGCGTGGAACGCCATTCACAACAAGGAAGCGCTGGACATGGCGAAAAAGCTGGGAGACTATTATGTGAACACTGACAAATACTACGACCACGCCAGCCTGGTTCATCAATTCGGATCCGAAGCGAGCGGTTTCCAAACCTGTTACTTTAGCGGCATAGAGGGGCTGGTAAGGTTATATCAGGTGACCAAGGATAAGCGGTATCTAACACAAGCCGAAAAGATGGCGCAACTAATGATCGACACCTCCCCGATAGGCGAAATGCATAGTCATGGCAGATTGTGCGCGGACAGAGGGTTTTTAGACTTGTACGAGGTAACAAAGGATATTCAGTATCTGAACTATGTGATTCGCGATGAGAATGCATTTCGAACTCAATACCTGTTCCCGACGGGCGGTATTTCCGAAATGACGGTGCGCTCCTGGAACCGAGACGAAGGATGCTCGGAGGCGGATTGGTTAAGACTGAATCTCCGCTTGTGGCGCTTGACCGGAATGGATATGTATCTGGACACGGCGGAGATGGATTTGCTGAATGAACTGGAGGTGAATCAATTCCCAAACGGCGGGTTCGGCCACCATGAGTGTTATGAAGTGGATGGGCTAATGGATGGCTATCAAGCGAACACCACACCTGGCACGCAAGAGGCTTACTGGTGCTGTTCGATACATGGACCGAGGGCTTTGTTGGAAGTTCCATGGTATAGCGCCGCCGTTCAAGGCAAGAAAATTTACGTGAACCTCTATGAACCTGTCAAGACGGAACTGAAAGTGGGAGGTGACATGGTTTCAATTTGGATGGAGCGAAATAACGGCGGCAGTGATATCACCCTCCATATTCTTCCATCTCACCCAGACACATTCTCAATGGCGTTCAGAATTCCGCTTTGGGCAAATCAGTTCACAGTAACCGATGATGATGGTCATCCCATTAAGAGATTGCCATCCCCCGATGGAAGATATTTGATCGAACGAAAATGGGGGATAGATAACACCATTCATATCCATATGCCGTACACGCTTTCCTATCGCATCGATTCGGATTTCGTCATACCGCATAACTTCGCGGATCAAAAAGCTCCTGTAAGAGCTGTCGCGCTCTATTATGGACCTTACCTGCTTGGATGGGATCCCAATGAGGTGAAACTGCCGGTTGGTAGAACCTTCCCCCATGTAAGCCTCTCCGAAGGCAAGACGGATATAAACGCCCTATCCGTAGTCTTTCCAGCGAAAGGGAACCAACCGGCAATATCCTTTCAGGCGATAGGCAGGCTTGCGGAAGGCGGAAAGGGATTTCGCGTCCGCGCAGACGTGGAGCCTTAAACTTTGATGATCGCCTTACCGCTGATCTTTCTTA
This sequence comes from bacterium, assembly GCA_021811565.1. Lineage (GTDB taxonomy): Bacteria > Armatimonadota > Chthonomonadetes > Chthonomonadales > CAJBBX01 > DTKV01. The sequence goes on from JAJZOL010000204.1 coordinate 5,275, forward strand.
GGGAAGCACAACCTTGTAAACATACACGTCTCGGTTGGATGCGGCGGGAATGAACTGAAGATACGAAGGCGGCTTGCCAGTGAAAAGGGAGAGCAGTTGTTTATTGGAGGGATATCTCTCAGGATGGGTCTGGCTGAAGAGAATGTATTGAATCTTCGATGATCGCAAAAGATTGATTCGATACGAATCCGGCGCATTGGGGTTCATGAAATCCACCCACTGAAACATGGTTTTCGCGAAATTCGGCGTCTCACCCCAGTGACCTGCGTCCACCGGATGCCCCGTTAATCCAGGTGCGAATACCGCCAAAGTGGTGTCATAAAATGCGATGCGGCCATTTGGCAAGCGTGTTATCCAAGGCAACGGCTGGATGGGCGCTTCCGCAGGGGTGTTTTTCTCAATCCACTTCAAAGCGGCGATCTCGCCTTTGTACATGTAGGGGCGTTGTATGGTGCTCTGAGAAGTGTCCGTCATAAATCGCATCATATCGCGCGCCATGAATCGAATGTTCGTTAATCCGAGCACAAGGCATGTAAGTATCATCACATAATTCAACGCTTTGCGGTCCAGTTTAGCGTACAATCTCCACAATGCAATTCCGGAGAATATGCATAGCGGCATATGTTCGCCCATCATCATTTTTCGTTGGAACGGTACGGGTATGTAGGATGCGCCGAAATTCGCGACGATCCAAACCAAGCCGAAAATCAAGGAATCCTGAGAAGACCATGGCGCGTAAGGGGTGGAATTCGGCTGACGTTTTCTGTAATCCGACAAAAATTTCCAGATGGCAACTAGGGAAAGGGCGATCAAAGGTGCGTACCCAAGCAGGTATAACGACAAGGATGGGGAGAGCGTAGGCACCGCCACTCGTTTGGCGAAGACGGGCTCCGTCTTGTAGATATACCACATGTATCCCGCGGAGACACCCATGATTCCGCCCGCCAACAGAGTTTGCCACCAATACTCCCAATTCCATCTCTTGTTAACAATGGATTGCACAATCAGGTAAAGCACCCATACCAATGAAAATGTAATGATGTCATAGGTGTGCACATTTGCCAGGAAGAATGCACATATTCCCGCATAGAGCGCGGCTCGCCATGAATGATCTCGCTGCGCTATCAGCATCCATCCAACGATTCCAATGATCAATATGAAAGAGATTAGGAATAACGGGCTTAAGTAAAGACTTAAAAAGGTGATAGCCTCGGGTTGCCATACATCCACAGGAGATAATAGACCGCTTTGGTGCCAAAGCCCCGGTATCCACCCAAGTCCGGATGAAAAACAGAGAAGCAGGTATATCGTCTTTTTCAAGCGGGAATCGTCAAAAAGTATCTCCAGAAACCACCAAAAACACCTCAGGAAGATGACCCCCAAAAGAAGACGCGTGGCGTGAAGCACTCCTATAAGCGGAAGATGAAACAATCCGCCAATCCAGCCTAAAAAGACGAAAAAGATATTGAATAGATGACCGTGCTGAGCTTCCGTGGTGAAGAGGTTTAGCTGAAAAAAATGTCCGTTTGCAACTTGTCGCATCCAAGCGAGGTAAACACAACTGTCGTCAATGTTATATCCAAGCCAGTTGAAATGTCCGAACTCTCGGGCGGATCCGGTGAGCATGTATCCAAACAGATAGGGGATCATGGTAATCGCCATTACAAGAAGCGCAACCCACAACGCCCATTTTCTATCCGCCGCTAACTGTTTTGTTTTATCTGGATTCATACCCTCTCGCCCGCTGAGAGCGACGAAAAAGACATCTTGCCCTCATTTCAAAGCACATAATCATATTATAAGATTCGCCTTGAAGTCAAGCGCGGGTAATCAGTCCGGGGTGTGAAGCGGCATCATGCATGAAGAAACGAGAGGCGAGTTTGACGAATTCCCATGTGAAACCGTTATTAATTCGGCAACTAAGAGTGTGTTGCACAAATGTATTTGAACCGCACACTGATACAAAATATGCATATTAAAGCCATTATATTACCAATATATTGTATGTGCACTGATTCTGATTATGTTTATGCAACACACACCTAAATATCAACAAATATATTAACTTCATCAAGAGTGATTTCACATATTTTATCATCTATTTAATTGCCGATTTAATAATAATGGAAGGTGTTCCCCGTCATCTGTTTTGGGAATACGAGCCTCGATGCAAACCGCAAAATTTTGAAAGGTGCATGCCCTGCTCCGGAGTGACGTTTAGAAATTTCACACCGACAAGCACCGTCTTACTATCTTGTTCGGTTTCCCGGCAATAGAGCGTCATACCTGAGTAAAACCTGGTTACATACTCCCCTGGGAGCATAAATATAAGCTTGAGGATCGTCTTATCCGGGATAGGCTGTGAAACTTGCAGACGGAGACCGGACGTGCTAATATCCACGCACGTACCAATACCGCTCTCATCCCCGATGGTGTACCCCACGGCGAACCCTCCTTGAATACGTTCCCGAGACCTTCTCTCCATGGAACGCCATTCGGAAGACATCTCCAACCATATCAGATTTTGTTTCTGACACTGCAACTTCGCCTCTGTAATCATCATTCCAATCGGGTTGTGAATAATACATTCCAAAACCGTTCCCGGAATCCAAACGGGCAAAGATGATTCCCCCTCCGTGGGTTGCAGCCGCACCTTCATTTTCCCCTCCGGCAAATGCTCCATCTCTCCAACCCACCCGGAACGGGAATTTTTCAATCTCACTTCCATAATGCTTCGGGTTCGTCCGTCAACGGATATCATCTTCGCTCTCTTTCTCATTCACCGATATATTTGAGGAAATTCAACTCAGGGATCGTAAACCGAATCAAGAATTTCAAAGCTTCCTCAGCGATCACTTTGGGTATTATATATATTCGGAAAAGTTATCTATTTATTCAGGTATATATTGCATAATTCGTGCCCAAATGCATGAGTTTCAAGCGAAACACGAAAATGCCATGATTTTCCTGCGAGAAAGGAGACCGTTTGGCTTCATTCGGTGTCTGCCGGATATGCGGCATTTTCCCCTTGCTTGGAATGCTCTCGTATTAATTGCATCATCTCTTCGATGGTATGTATCCCATCAGCCTTGCGGTTCAATTCCATCACATCGGGCGTGACAAGGGAATTCATATCGAAGAGATATCTCTCTCCTTTGACCTCGAAAGCGACGCCATTCCAGGATATACCGAAGATTTCATTAGGAAAACGGCTCACAAATAATCCGCGAAGATAGGCACGGGTATCGTCCGGAGCATTCGTCATGGCGGAATTAATCCGATTCTCAGACACCATCCTGCGAATCTCCCCCGATTGCTCCAAACCGTAGTACAGCCCCTCCTCTTCATCCAGACTATGCCATGCCAGATCAAGGCTTTTCATAATCGGATCTCCCCAGGATAGGCTCTCCGCTTCCATGAAGGATTCAAGCAGATTACGTTTTGCAACCCATTCCACCCGATCTTTCGCGTTCATGATATCCTTGTCAAGGTCCTCCAAAACCCGGTTCCACTCCGTCAATATCCAATTCGCATCGTCAGAAACATCTCGGCAACGCTTAATCGCCTCTTCGAGATAGATTCGTTGGATCTCCGTGGCGGTAATTGTGGATCCATCCTCCAGAGGAATAAGCCACCGAAGAGATTGATCTCTGGAAACCCTTTTCATAGTATCGACCGGATTCTTAATCTTAATTGGCGGTAACCATCCATCCTCTATCATCGACAGGATCAGCGAGGTCACTCCGATCTTCATGGCGATAACCCATTCGCCCATATTGGCGTCCCCGGGGATCACATGCAGCCTGCGATATAACCGCGATGTTGCATGAGGCTCATCTCGCGTGTTGATGATGGGTCTATTATTCAATGTGTCAACGCTTGCAATGGTGGAAAAGAAGTCAGCGCGTTGCGAAAGCTGGAAAATAGGTTCGTCGCGGTCCTGCTCCACCCCGATTTTCCCAGACCCTGTGTATACAATCCTAGATATTAAATGAGGAACTATCCCAGCGGACAGGTTTTCGAACGGTAAGGAGCGTTCCATCAAATAGTTTTCATGGCAACCGTAACTGGCGCCGTGATAATCCGTGTTGTTCTTATATATATGGATGGTTTTACCGCTCTCCTTTTCGAGCTGGCGGGCGCAATGGCGTAGGATTCTCTCTCCCGCCTTGTCATGCGCAACTACATCAAAAAGGGAGTGACACTCGGGAATGCTATACTCCGGATGCCCATGATCATTGTAAAGCCGGGCGCCGTTCGGAAGAACCCGATCGCTATGTTCCTCGGCTGCTGACATGTTGCGCTCTTCGGGCAGATCGAATTTCACGTCATCCGGATTTCTCTCCAGATGATCCGCAGTGAAGCCTCTTAAATCCCGACGCGGATCCTCACCCCGATAATTCCATTTGCCCACGGCTATGGAGTCGTACGCTCGCACCAATTCGATGCTCTTCCTTATGAGATCACTCGGATTACATCCCTCCACGGTGATACCATACTCCGTTTCCAATCCAAATAACCTGTATGGCAGGCTCATTTTCGGTTCTCCTATGATATGATCATTTGGGCATAATTTTGCCGGCCACCTTGCAGCGGTCGGCAAAACTTGTCTCCTATCGCCATACTCCCTAAATGATAGTACTTCTTCTCGGGGAAGGCGTTTTACGAGAGCGAATCGGACGTATGGTGGCGACATTCTCCGGTTCGTAATCGAGCAGTTTCAGCCAATCCTCCTGCGTGTCACTCTTCGGGAATATCTCATTCTCCTTGTATTCGACCCGTATGGCACGCTTAAGGTCCTCAAGGGTAATCCCCTCTATATCGGATTCCATTTCCACGCTTCTCTTGATGGCGAAATCCTTGGCACGTTCAATAACCGACTTCAATAACGCCCCGCTCACCAAATCCCTCCAGCACAAGGTCTCCACGCCCCCGTTGCGGAGAAACACCTCGAGAAATTCCGTCTCCGGGTCGCTTCTCCAGAGATGATCAACCGCCAGATCAAGCAATTCGTCTCTTGCGGCGGCGGTATCCCCTTTGTGCTGTCGCACCAGTTCCCGGTCAAGAGGAATCTGCGGGTGAAGGTAAATGCCAAGTATCTCTCTTGACGAGTTCCTGTCGGGCCGGATAACCTTCACTTTCCTATCAATGCGTTCCGGTCTGAGAATGGCTGGGTCGATATAGTCGGGTCGGTTGGAAGTGAGCATCACAACCACGTTTTCCAATGTGACCAACCCATCCATCTCCGCGCAGAACTGTGGCACGACGGTGTTGGAAATATTCAGCCATTTCCCGGAAGAGCGCGTTCGAAGCACGGATTCCGCTTCATCTATGAAAATGAATACAAGATATCCATCCTCCTTGAAGGACGCCAACCTCAAGGCTGGTGACGAGGTTCGAGTGGAACCAAATTTCAAAGTGGCGCTTGAGCATTTCCC
>JAJZOL010000156.1 GCA_021811565.1 bacterium
AGTGATACAGCCCGCTTTGACAACTTGGCGAACGAAGAGTGATTTCATTTTAGAAAGGAGTCGTCATGCGCATACTGGTAGTGGGAGGCGGCGGACGGGAACACGCGATCGTGTGGAAACTCGCTCAGAGCCGTCACGCCGATCGCATCTATTGCGCTCCGGGCAACGCAGGTATCAACGAGCTTGCCGAGTGCATTAACCTGAAGCCGAACGATATCGACGGACTTGCGAATTTCGCCGCCATGCAAAAGGTGGAACTGACGGTGGTGGGGCCCGAGGCGCCGCTCATAGCGGGGATCGTGGATCGGTTCGAAGCGAGAGGGCTCCCCATATTCGGCCCAGCCACCGATCCGTCGCGCCTCGAAGGAAGCAAGATATTCGCCAAGGATTTGATGTTCAAGTACAATATCCCCACCGCCGAATACTGGCCGTGCGACACCCCGGAAGCGGCGCACCAGGCTGTGAAGGACTATTTCGCAAAGCACAAGGAGACAGGGGAGAAATTGGTGGTGAAAGCGGATGGTCCCGCCGCAGGCAAGGGCGTGATCATCTCTTGCTGTGAAGAGGACGCACATAAAACGGTGGATGATCTGATGGTTCGCCGAATCTTCGGCTCCGCAGGCGAGAGAATCGCGCTTGAGGAGTGCCTGGAAGGCGAGGAGGCGAGCATCATGGCGTTCACCGACGGCGAAAAGGTGGTTCCCATGCCCCCTTCGCAGGACCACAAACGCATTTTCGACAACGACATGGGTCCCAACACAGGAGGCATGGGGGCGTACTCCCCCGTTCCCGCCGCACCGCCGCACGTGGTGCAGGAGGCGATGGATCGAGTGATACAGCCCGCCGTGGCGGCGATACGGGATTTGGGCATTCCCTACAAGGGGTGCCTGTACGCAGGAATCATGATCACCAAGGACGGCATCAAAACCCTTGAATTCAACTCTAGATTTGGCGACCCGGAAACGCAGGTGATTCTCCCCCTGCTGAAAACCGATTTGGTGGAGATCATGGACGCCGTGATCAATTGCGGGTTGGATTCCATCGACATCGAATGGCGGGAAGAAGCGGCGCTCACGGTGGTGGCGTCCTCGGGAGGATATCCCGGTGAATACGCCACGGGCAAATTGATCGAGGGACTGGATAAAACCGTTCAAAGCGAGGACTGCATGGTGTTCCACGCAGGCACGCGAATGCAGAACGGTCAGATTCTCACGGACGGAGGCAGAGTGCTTGCGGTGACCGGACTGGGGCGGGATATCCCCTCCGCCATCGCGCGAGCCTACGCGGGCATGCGAAACATCCATTTCGAAGGGATGCATTACCGGCAGGATATCGGGAAAAAGGCGATAAAGCGAACGGAGTGAAGTGAAAACAACGGTACGGGCGAAGGCCCCGATACGCTATTTTCTCATATAAAAAGACCAATGGAAAGGTGCGAAAATGACATATCGAGTGGGTATTGTGATGGGGAGCGACAACGATCTTCCCGTGATGGAGGAGGCGGTGAATGCGCTGAAGGAGTTCGGCATCGAACATGAGATAAGGGTTATTTCGGCGCATCGAACGCCGAAAATCGCTGCGGAGTACGCAGAAACCGCTGCGGAGCGGGGGTTGTGCGCGATCATCGCAGGAGCGGGCGGCGCGGCGCATCTCGCCGGAGTGATGGCGTCATCCACCCCGTTGCCGGTCATCGGTGTTCCGATAAAGTCCGCAGCGTTGAACGGAATGGACTCCCTGCTAAGCACGGCGCAAATGCCATCCGGGGTTCCCGTGGCGACGGTGGCGATAGACGGAGCGCGAAACGCGGCAATCCTCGCCGCCCAGATGATCGGCGTCACCGACCCGGCGATGCGCGAGAAGGTCGCGGAGTTCAAACGCAAGCTCGCCAAGAGCGTCATGGCGAAGGACGCCATCCTGAACCGATAGATGCGCATCCGAATAAGCGCAGGGAATCGAGGAACTTTCCCAAGGAATATCGGAAGACGCCGGCGCCGATTAGCCACGGACTTCCAAAAGGGGGGAGCGATCCGCTCGCCCCTTTTCCATCTCGCCATCATCACCCCCATGAACAGGCACATCGGAAGAGCGGGCTTGCAATATTATTATCATTGGTTCGATTCCTGCACCCGTCCCTGATTCATCTCCCCATCAAACGAAAAAACGAAAATATTATTCAAAAGCGCGAAAATCGTGCAGGAATTACCATTTTCCATGACGAATACATTATTTACATGAGCGCTGATCTTAGCCTGCGAAAATCGCAGAATCGAAAATATTGATTTAAGATTCCGCTTCTCCTCTTTTAAAAAGAGTGTATTACGAGGAGGATGTTTTATGAGAATATCGATACACATGAGACTGAGTAACGCCGTCACCATTCCGTTGAACCACTCGTACTATCTCACCGGGATCATCTACCGCTTCCTGGAAACGAGCGACTCGACCTATTCCGAATTTCTGCACGAGACAGGATACTCCCTCGATTCGGATCCGAACGAACATCGCAGGTTCAAGCTGTTCGTCTTCTCGCCTCTGCGGGCGAAGGAGCGTCGGATATACGGCTCCTCCATCAGCATGGGGCCCGGTCCGGTGGAGTGGCGGATATCCTCGCCGGTGAAGGAGTTTCTGGGAAACTTCGCCCTAGGTTTGATGAGCATGGGCGGATTGCAGATTGGCCACACATCGCTGCCGATAGTGCGCATCGAAACTCTCGATTCCCCCGCGATCCTGGAGGAGACTCATTTCACGTGCCTCTCCCCCATCGTCGCATCGGTCACGGAGAGCATGAACGGCGCGAGGGTCGCCAGATATCTGCTTCCAAACGACCCTCTCTTCGGCGAAAGGGTGAGGCTGAACCTCATCTCCAAGTACTTTATTCTCAACCAAGGCAAGCCCCCTTCGGACGATCGGTTCGAAATGACGTTCGATTCCCACTACCTCTCTCGTCAGAGGGGCACGAAGCTGATCAACTTCAAGGGAACGAACATCGTGGGCGCTTTCGCCCCGTTCAAAGTGCGCGGCTCCAAGGAGTTGATAGAGACGGGGTACGAATGCGGTTTCGGCGAGAAAAACTCCAGCGGCTTCGGTATGTGCGAGGCGATGCGGAAGGGGAAGTAGGGAAATCGAAAGGTGAAAAAATGGATGATCCCTGACTATTTTACATGAAATAAATTAAATAGTTGCAATAATCGATAAACGCACCAACATATCGATCGCACAATTTTTTGTAAATCGAAAAATACTTGACAATCAATATGTTAGTGTCTATAATTGATGCATGTGATTGGACTTAATATGTTTGTATGAACTTGCAGTCAATAATACCATTCTACATTTTCACTACCCACGAATCATACCAATCACATGAGAGCAATTACCCCTTTTGCTTTTTATTCACTTTTAATAACAATTATTGTTTAACTAACAACATACTTTCTGCTTCAATTTTTTGCATCATTGGAAATGACATCATAAGATTCGCTATGATCGGAGTGCAAATGATATGACTGAAAACGAACATGACATTTGGTTAGCGGCGTTGTTGCATGATATTGGCAAGTTTTGGGAACGCACATCGCAATTAGCTCCTCCAAAAACGGTCTATCACGAGGCGAGATATTCTCATGAACCTTTCAGCGCTTACTTTGTTGACGTATATGGAAAGGAATGGACCAAGGATCCTTCAACTCTTCGTTCAATGGTTTTAAGACATCACGCCCCGTTAAACAGGGATGAAATTCTCATATCGCTCGCGGATCGCTTATCCTCCGGTGAACGCTCGGAAGTAGACGAGGATGAGGAAGGCGCAAAGGGAAAATCGTCCAGTCTAATCCGAGCGATCCTATCTTGCGTGGAAGGCGCTAATAAATCCAGCACCCTTTATCAACCATTATCACCACTTAATTTATCTCGCGAAACTCTGTTTCCGCAAAGAGATATTACGTGTTCGAAAGAAACCTATGATAGTTTATGGCACCGTTTCGAACAGGAACTACAGAATTTTCATTCCTATTCGGATTCCACTCTTCTGGCATTACTTCATAAATATACATGGTCAATCCCCTCCGACACATCTTATAATAACATCCCTGATATCTCCTTGTATTCACATTTGAAAACGACCGCAGCTATCGCAATGTGCCTCTTAAGAGAAAACTATGATCACGAGGAGACCCAAGGCACACTTGACGCTCTAACATCCAATTTTCTTGGTAAACAGTTGACGTCGGCCTACGAGTCGCTCTTAAATAGGCCAATTGCGGTATTAATCAAAGGTGACATATCAGGTACGCAAGATTTCCTTTATCTCCTATCCAGTCATGGAGCGGCCAAGGGTTTGAAAGGCAGATCGTTTTATCTTCAACTTCTTTCTGAGGCGATTGCAAACTGGATTCTAAAAAAACTGGACATTCCTAACACAAATATTCTCTATGTGGGAGGGGGTCATTTTTACATATTGGCTCCTTACACCCAATCGAAAACTATGTGGGAGGATATTAACCGGCAACTTGCTGACAAAATATGGATGGCGCATCAAGGAGATCTATCCATAATCACCGGAGCTGTACCGGTGAAAATCATCGATTTCATGAATGATGGCAAGGGGGGACATGCTTTTGCGGATAAATGGCAAAGTGTATCAATGACAATTGAAAAAAGGAAACGTAGAAAGTGGAAAGACTTAGGGCACTCCGCAATGATGGATGCTTTTTTCACACCGACACAGGTCGGCACAACCGCGCAGGATACGTGCCAAATATGTCACAACTCTACGGATACGAGAGATGACAATGGAATTAGGAAATGCCGAAGATGCAGTTCATTTGAAACGCTTGGACAGGAATTAAGGGACGCCAGGAAGTTGGTACTTTTCCAAATACCCGAAAAAAACATAAATATGGGTGGAGATTGGAATCATATCCTCAACGCCTTTGGAGTTTCTGCGCATTTCTTTCATTCCAAAGATGATATTCCCCCGACACCCAAGGACGCCACGCTAGCCACTGTGTTCACTCTCGACAATACCGATTTCATTGGCGAAGAAACGCTTCGAGATTATACATGGAATGATTTTCCCGTTGATTATGATTTTCGACTTTTAGCGGACGCAACACCGCGAAATAGGTATGGTGATGTTGCTGATTTCACGCAACTTGCAAATTCATCCGATGGTGTAAAATGGCTTGGCGTACTGCGGATGGATGTGGACAGCTTGGGGGAATTATTTCGGGAGAAATTAAAGGATCGCGCAACCATATCACGTATGAGCACGTTAAGTGAATCTCTGAAGCTTTTTTTTGAAGGCTGGGTACCTGAATTATGCCGTAAATACAATACTCAAGCAACGGGAGGTAAAGATAGGGTTTATCTGCTCTATGCCGGAGGTGATGATCTGTTTGTGGTTGGAGCTTGGAGCGTTCTACCAAATCTTGCATGGGATATTCGAGAGAATCTGAGAAAATACGCAGGAGGGGATCATATCACTCTTTCGGCGGGCATTGCCATTGAACATCAAAAATATCCACTTTACCAATTAGCTTACGAAGCGAAAAATGCACTGGATTCTCATGCGAAGGAATTCCAACGCCCCAATAGCGAACATAACAAGGACGCCATATGTTTCATGGGAGATGCGATTGGGTGGGAAAGTTTCAAAGAGATATCTGAATGGAAACAGGCACTTTTCGATATGGTTAGATCCAATGGGAATTCCAAGTCTCTTCCCAAGGCTTTTCTTGTGGCGTTGAGCGAAATATATGCTATGTATGATAATAATCGTTCATTGCAAAGAAAGATCAGACGGGAAGGAGGTTTTACAAAAGAACACCTTGATGAATTAATACAATACGCTTCCTGGCAATGGATGATGGTTTACAAACTAAGAAACTACAGAAAAATGCACACAAAAATAGAGGAACTGGAAAACATCATTAGAAATCCGGATCATGGATTGATCAATCATCTTCATATTTTAGCTCGTTGGACAACTTTACTTACAAGGGAGGAATAAAAAGTGGCACCAGGTTATGACCGGATGAATAATCGACCGCAGACCAACAATGATATAACCCCGCAACAAATTCGAACTATCATAAAAGAAGGTGGGAAAACGCTTGTTGATACTGCGGAAATATTGGGAGAGCAATTAGTGAATGATCGTCTCACCACAAGCAAAATACGTAATATTTATGGTGCGGTGAAACTCATGGAGATCAATGGATTCAATGCCAATGAATTTATCCTTCTCAAGCCAAAGCTGGCATATGCTGCGGCACGCGCACCGGAAGCCAATCGATTGAAAAGAGTTCTCACAATGGCTATCGATGAAGTTGGAAATGAAAAGCAGTATTTTGATAGATTTGTGGATTTCTTTGAAGCTATTCTCGCATACCACAAAGCTGCAGGCGGTAAATAATAACTAAAGAAGGAGATATACCATGCCAAATCTACGTTTGCAAGGAAAAGTCATCATCACCGGCAACATAGAACTGCTTACAGGATTGCATATCGGCGGAGCGGCTGCCGGACTGGATATCGGAGGAATTGACAACCCAATTATTCGACACCCCGCCACAAGAGAACCCTATATCCCAGGATCCTCCCTAAGAGGCAAAATGAGATCTCTTCTTGACAGACATTTCGGGAATGAGGCAAATAAACAAATACAAAGAAGAGAACCTGTTGTGCGCGTTCATGAATGCGAAGATGAACGAGAATATGGACATTGCCCCGTTTGCCAGATATTCGGGGTTTCCCCGAGCAATCAAGGTTGGAGTTCGCTGAAGCCTACTCGCCTGTTAGTAAGGGATGTCAATCTTGATAAAACCAATCAATCCACTCAGAAACTAATACAAGCAAAAACAGATCTCCCATACACGGAAGTGAAATGGGAGGCAACCATAGATCGAATCACCTCAGCGGCGGTGCCTCGACAAAACGAAAGGGTGCCCGCCGGAGCAGTTTTTGGACCGTTTGAGTTGGTATATAGCCTATACGATCTGAATGGACAGGGTTGCCAATCGGATATTGATCAACTTCAATATGTGTTCAAAGCTATGGAATTACTTGAGGATGATAGCCTTGGAGGATACGGATCTCGAGGCGCTGGAAAAGTTGCATTTCGAAATATCACCGTTCTGTTCAAATCCGTTGCTTATTATGACGGAAAGGAGGATGCAATTACTCGTGCGAACAAGGATTCTCTGAAAATCGTTGCCTTGGAATTAACGGATTTAAAGAAGGATATCGAACGATCCTACAAATCTCAAACGAATTGAGGGTGATTGTTATGATGGATATTATTGCTTATCATCTATCCTTCCGATCACCTCTTCATATCGGAGAGAGAGGAGTGGGATTGGAGGCGACGCAATCCTATATTCCAGCCGATACACTTTTCAGTGCGATATGCATGGCATGGATTGAGTTATATGGCGTCAGTGCGTTGCAACAGGATTTGTTGGATTGGTATGTGGATGGAGATCGGGGCGGTGAACCGATTCTTTTAAGCTCGGCTTTTCCATTCGCAAACTCCATACGTTTTCTCCCAAAACCATTTAATCAGCCATCCAATCTAAGCATCAAAGACAATGATCGGAAAAAATTCAAGAAAGTCCGTTACCTGTCGGAAACTGTTTTTAAATCTTTTATTTCCGATAATATCTTACAATTTGATTCCCATGAATGCCTAAACAAAGGGGGATTATGGGCATCGGAAGAGGAAATAAGAGAATTAATGACATTAACGGATGATAAAACGGAAGACATCATATTATGGGAAACCGCTTTGGTTCCTCATGTAACCCTGGATAAAATCACCTACGCATCCGAAATATGGCATTATGGAGAAATCCATTTCGTGAAAGGCGCCGGACTTTGGTTTGCCGTAATGTTCAATCCGGACCATGGGGAGATTGTGAAAAAACGTTTTGACGCATGCATGCGACTATTGGGTGATACCGGAATCGGCGGCAAACGCAATTCAGGTCACGGGCTATTCGAAGTCATGAAAAGAGAGGATTTGACTCTTCCGGTTAACATAAATTCCGACCATTTCGTAACTCTTTCGCCTATATGCCCCTCCGATGAAGATGAATTAAGGATCATTACCGAAGGATCGGTTTACTATGATTTAACGCCACGGCGTGGCTGGGTATCCTCTCTTCATGCGAATAATCTTAGAAGAAAGACCGTATGGATGTTCGCGGAAGGATCCGTATTACATGCAGGCGACGAATCGCCAAAAGGGAGTCTCGCCGATGTGACGCCAAACGGCACTATCTGTCCGCATCCCGTTTGGCGTTATGGATACGCTTTTCCCGTGGAGGTGAAACTCAATGATAAAAATTAAATACGGATTATCCTGTTTAAGTCCAGTGCATGTGGGGACCGGTACGCAATTCAGTCATTTCGATGGGGTGTACGAGGATAAAAAGTGGTACGTGATTGATCTTGAAAAGGTGATCCAACACGGATCCGATGCCAGCAATTTGGCAAAGGATATGAGCGCCAAAGATTTCGCTTGGGTGAATTGGTTACGTAAAAACAAGATTCAACCATCCGATGTTTCAACCTATTCATGCCCATGTATTGAGGATCCAAATACATTCTCGGTTCGAGAGTCGTTCAAGGACGTATATGGAAATCCCTATCTTCCCGGTTCATCAATCAAAGGATTTATACGTACAGCTATTGCATGGAATTTATTAAAGGTCTCTAAAAATAATAACAAGACCTATTTTCAGGATATTCTACAAACAGGGCGAAATCCATCTTGGCTGGCAAAACCATTGGAAAAGGATATTTTTGGCCGTGATCCCAATCATGATATCATGCGCGCCATCCATGTTTGCGATACCTCCATTACGAATATGGATAAAATAGAGGTGGGATTGACATGGACATACACTATTCGCAGCGGGAAACTCGTGGAAAAGAGTGTAGTAGGCGAAGGAGATTACAAAACTTTTGTCGAATGGTTTACGCCTTCAACAGATTTTATACTGGAAATAAATCTAGACGATTTTCTGTTTAAAGAAAAATGCGCGAACTATCTAGGATTCAAGGACACACAAATCAATGCATTAAAACAGATGCACACCCTTTGCAATTCATATTCCCATTCGATCATCGAGCAGGAAAAAACATGGTATCGCAAATATGGAATGGATTCTCTGTATGATTTTTATTGTGAATTGGAAAAAACACAGCAAATTCTTTCCGAAGGCTCTTTTCTGATTAATATCGGATGGGGCGGTGGATGGGAAATCAAAACCGTGGGAGATTTATTGAGAAACGCTCTTGGCGAAGATGACTTCACAACAATGGTAAGGCAAAAATATGGCGTTGGTAAGAATCCAAGAACCAGAGAAGTGGAGCTAAAAGCTCCTTTTCCAAAAACCAGACATATAGGTTATGAAGCCGGAGCACCGATGTGGCCATTGGGATGGGTCAAAGCGGAAAGAATCCTTTGATTTCCATGTTGAATAATATATTGGCAAGGGAATACATCAATCAAGGATGAAAATCCATGCACATACTTACAACTCTCGGTAAAAATTCTTATAAGTACGTTAAATATGCATGGGAAGGTCAAGTGTACGAATCGGATTTCTTCATTGAAGCTTTGGTGAATTGGCTTAATCCTTCCATGGTCCATGTTATGCTTACTCCGGATGTCAGGGAAAATGATAATTGGAATATATTGCAAACACGTTTGCACGATAAAACACAAATTCATCCACTGGATATTCCAAATGGAGCGAATGAGAATGAACTGTGGAATCTCTTCGACACAATCGTTCAATTGTCCTCGAAAAACCCCAACGAGGATATGGCGATCGATATCACCCATGGATTTCGATCCCTTCCGATTCTAATGATTATCGTTGCGGTGTTCCTGCGGTCCGCGAAAATAATGAACCTATCCCATATTTTTTATGGCGCTTTCGATGCAAAAGACGAAAAAACTGGAATTGTTCCCGTCTTCGACTTGACCCCCTTCCTGGAGTTGCTGGACTGGTCCGCTGCGGCGGAAAGGTTCAACGATACGGGGGATTCCACCAAAATAGCGGGTCTTTTAAGGCAAAAACAAAACGCATTACATCATGCTCCATCCCTGTCTAACAAGAATAAACCCGTTAACCTAAGTAAGCTCGGCAATACGATGGAACGCATATCATGCGCTTTAGCATTAAATCAAGCGGGGGAAGTGCTAGCCGAAGCAAACATTTTATTGAATAAACTTGACATCGCCAAGGACGAAATACGTTTCGCTCCGCCATTCAAAGCGATTTTTGAAAGCATAAAGCGGTCATACTTGCCTTTGCCGATACCGGAAAATCCAGAGGCAAGGGATACGCTTCAAGGACAATGGCGCTTGATTCTATGGTACCGAAAAAGGGTTTTATGGTCCTCCATGATTACATTGGCTCGCGAATGGATCGTTTCGATGGCGCTATACGGAAATAAAATGGAATTATATGATCCGAAATCACGCGATTCCATAGAGAAGGCTTTGAATCTTGAATATCGAAAGCGGGTGGTAAAGGAGCCCGAAAGTATTGACAAAATAGATGTTACCAACGACTGTTCCATTGAATTGTCCGAACTCATGATCAATGCTTGGTGCAAAGTTGTTGATCTACGAAATCGTA
>JAJZOL010000059.1 GCA_021811565.1 bacterium
TGGAAAAGCATCGCACTCTAATCATGGGAATACTCAATATAACTCCCGATTCATTCTCCGATGGTGGAAAATATTTCAATCAGACTGATGCATACGACCGAGCGATGCGATTGATCGAAGAGGGAGCGGATATTTTGGATGTCGGCGGGGAATCCACACGCCCTGGATCAGATCCATTGCCGCTCCAAGAAGAATTGGACCGTATTTTACCAGTCATTTCCCGAATCTCATCCGAGAGCCCGGTTCCCATATCCGTGGACACTTACAAGGCGGATACCGCCCGTCATGCGATCGATGCGGGAGCTTGCCTTGTAAACGATATCAGCGGATTAAGTTTCGATCCGGCGATGGCTATTGTGGTCGCCGATCGAGAGGCGATGGTATGCATCATGCACATTCAGGGGTCTCCAAAGGACATGCAACTCAATCCGACTTATGAGGACGTCGTATGCGATGTAAAGAAATGGATAGCTCAGCAAGCTGACTATGGCGTATCACAAGGTATCCCCAAAGATCACATCATTATAGACCCCGGCATAGGTTTTGGCAAAACGCTGAAGCACAATCTGGAGATTTTAAGACGATTGAATGAATTCCTCGAATTGGGATATCCTGTTCTTATTGGCACATCGCGTAAAAGCTTTATTGGCAAAACGCTAGGTGGACTACCCCCCGAGGAACGCATGGATGGAACGGCAGCAAGCGTAGCGATAAGTATCGCAAATGGGGCGAATATCGTAAGAGTTCATGATGTCCTTGAAATGAAAAGAGTGGCGCAAA
The DNA here is from genome assembly GCA_021811565.1 of bacterium. Classification (GTDB taxonomy): domain Bacteria; phylum Armatimonadota; class Chthonomonadetes; order Chthonomonadales; family CAJBBX01; genus DTKV01. The sequence goes on from JAJZOL010000059.1 coordinate 781, forward strand.
TGACGGATGCCATTCTGTTCCATTGAAGAAATTCGTTTCAATTCACCCATATCATATGGGATATTGCATCTCGTTTTCCATGCGCTATCTTAAATATGCTTCAATTAGTCCTAAACTCCTTCCTGAAAACTCTTCAATAGCCAATGATGACTATGTTGTTTCGATATTGATCTCTTCCAGGGATATGGCGAAGAGCACCCGGTCCGCCAATTCATCCAGCATTTCAAGGTCGTTAATGCCATTTATCAGCGTTTCCACGCTATCAGGTATCGTACCGAATTTAACCCTCAATTGTCTGAGCAGCGTCTCTCGCTTCCCTTCCGCCTTCCCCAGCGTCTTTCATTCCTCATTCCGGTGAGATAAGTCCAATATTGGAGGAGTGGATATTATTCGTATCTATCATAATCGACGAAAGAGCTTACATAAGAGATGTGAAATCAGCTGAAAAGTGTAATTCACTGCAAGAAAAGAGTAAGACCCCTTCAGGCGGAGGGGTCTTGGAGTCCAAAGAACACATGCATGCATTCATGGAAAATCAATTGCCATTTTGCGTTGGAGTTACAATGTCCGCCTTTGATAGATTCATGTGGATATCACCGGTTATATTGATGTTCATATTTTTAGGCGCATTGGCGTTAGGGGCGTTTTGCATGTTCATATTCATCGCACCCGACATCTTCGTCTCCATTTTGATCAACCGCGCATTGGTCGGCAAAATGTAGCCTATGGAATCCGCGGTTATGGACCCTTTCATGGTCATCATTGCGCTCGCAGGATCCTGCGTGGGACCGTCTTTGCCCAACATCATGTTCATGGGCATCGTGAAGGACTGGGATATTTTCAATGTCTCTTGCCCGTTAATTGTCTCCACGCCTAGCAGTTTGCTGTTGACTGTTAGATTGATCGTTTTATCCATAGGAGAAGGAATGACGTTTGTCCAAGTATCACCGACTTTGACTGGTACTTTGGGCAATAACGCCGCCATGGTAGGCATGTTTTGAAAATTCATCATTTTCATCATCATCTGCATCCCTGGCATGTTGTTATTTTCCATCCCGCTCATTTTCGCCATGCCGTATTTATTTACTTCCATTGTGATGATTGGAGGGTCGGGAGCCATCATCTCCTGTCCGTTCATGATCATTTTCATTCCGGTAGTCTGCACAACCATTGTAGCGGACCCATCCGGTTTCACATCAGTCGTATTCATCCGGATATTGGCAGTGGATTGAGTCGCCATTGGCCCGTTCGGAAGAATGCTGACACCATTTTCATTGGTTACATCCGTCTTCATATTCATGGACATTTTGTAAAGCAATGCTTCGTTCTTGGTATACACAGCGCGGAGCGTGTAGGTTTGACTCGGTTCAACCGTTACGGATTGCTGCGCATGGGTCGAATTAGCTCCGAACGCTGTCAAGCCTATCATCGAACATAATACGAGGGCCGGAAACATTTTCGTCTTCATCGAGAAATCTCCTGTCGATAGAGGGTGTTGTTACACTTATAAAATAATCAGCAACCGACAATTTGAAACCATTTCATGATCTAAGCCGTTGCACAATAGCCTACTCATGAAAAATATCGCATCATTCATTTGAAACGCAATATACAATAACTACGATACAAACCAATTATTGGCTTCAGTTTTTTCGAAAAGTAATTCGTTCATGGATAACTCGGCGGATCCATAAACCTATCTTCAACTCGTTCACTCGGGTTTGATATTGGACTTTTCACTCAACCATCTTTCCGCTAATATTACTGCGACGTAATCATCGTAAGGTGCGTCAGGAACGCGCAATGCTTGAGGAATTATGCGACGCCAGCCCTTAGGCGGGTTCTCCATCAAATACCTTTTCCGCGCCTGTTCCGAGGTGTGTCTTTCATCCACCTTGTGAATCGGCAATTCCGTTACGCTCAACTTGCATTGGCGAACCATCAACTGACTTCCCGTGCCGTCACCGACAATCAGGGCGAACGGGTGATATTTATTTATCAATTCAGGGAGCAGGCGTTGAATGCAGCCCGGCCGATCCACGGAGCGATATAATATCTCGCCCTTTTCGGAAAGAATTGCCAATCCGCATTTAGCTCTGCCTGGATCAATTGCGATAACCGTTGCCAAGCCGTTTTTATCAAGTTGGTTCGGCATGACCCTACCCTTCACGCTTAAAAAGCGGATACGATTTTGAAATTCATCTTGAGGGGGTCGGCGGAGTAGATATCCTGTTCCGCATACGCTTGGACATTCACCTCTCCCCCCTTGGATTTCACTTTGCTGGCGAGGTTGACTACATCCGCAGCACTAAGTGAGCCTACCTGAGGATATCCGGTAACCGGATCGATTTTGGGTATGATGCCCCTTTGTAACGCCTCCTGCCCTAAATCCTTTAAAAATCCTATCAACTGGGTGAATATTTTGTCCATGGGTTCGGATGCATTCATCTTCTTTGTGGCTATCAGATAACCCTGTGGATAGATTAGCCTGTTGGGAAATGGCTGAAAATCGATGGAGGCAGGCTCCTGATCAACGCTATTTGCGACCGCCATGGCGATAATGCAATATGGGATCGGTTGCCATGAGATTCGATTGATTATAGCCTCAATTCGCTCCTGAGCAGACACATGGATGGGAACATATTGCCCCATGGGGGTTCTTTGGAAGAACTCCTTATCAACCACCTGAACCGCTTGAGATTTCCCGGACCCGGAAGCGCCTTTCGTTAACGCATTGACGCTTGCCGTCTGAATTAGATCGTGTAACGCCTGTCGAACCACATCCGGTGATGAATTGGCGGGAATCACCGTTCTCCCCAAATCCTCTCCACCATAAATCGCCACATGCTTGTCCCTAAGAGCGAAGAAAGCTTCCAAAAGATTACGATAGCCTGGCCCGTACTCTTGCTTGAATTGCTCGAACTCCTTTTTCGCTTCAATAAGTTCCTTGTTCTCTTCGGTAAGCGATTTGTTTTTGGCGGTAAGTTGCTGATTTTTATCCATCAGGTCATGCCCCGCCGTAATGAGTTCCACATTGACTCTCTTCACGATATCATTGGAGTGAGTGAGTTCTTTGTTTGAATTGGACAAAGCGGTGTTCGTACGGGTGAGTTGCTCATTCTGCTGAGCAAGATCGGAGTTGGCGCGAATATATTCCGCATTCCGCTGCACTTCAATGTCGTTTTCATTTTTTAACTCGACATTCGTCATGGAAAGCGTGTGATTTTGCTCTGCCAAGGACAAGTTCTGTCTGCCAAGAACCTCATTGGCCTCCGACATAGCCTGATTTTTGTTGCGTAATATCTGATTATAGGCAACAAGCCTATGCGTTTTGGTTTGCTCCGCCAGCATTAGGCGAAAGGATTTTCGCTCGGCTAGCACCGCCCGTTTAATATCCGCTTGAGCGTTTATCAACTGACCATGCATCAAGCGATAGCGATGTAGGGAGCTATTGTAATTCGCTTCGACGGTGAGTAATTGCGTGCCAGTCTGTTGAGCCTGAATTTTAGCGTTCTCAGCCTGTTGCTTTAGAGCGGTGATACGACTATCCAGTTGCGAGTTCTCCTTTTTCAGAACCCGGTTCAACCTCAACGCCTGCTCGCCGGAAAGTATTACTTCGCGAACTGGAGAGACTAATAGAAAAAGTACGGTCGTCGTGCCGGCGGAAATCAACACCCCCGTGATACTGGTAATGAGGATCGCTGTGTGTTTTGGACGCAAACCAAACATGGAGACCCGGCGCTTGCCGAATTTCCTGCCTATTAAATCTCCGTTATAGGCGATGATCCCGCCCATTAACACCGTCATGCTAAGAGCGAGGATGGTCCAAAACATTTAACAACCTCCACCCAATGGTCGTCTTCGGAATCGATATACCGAAGTCAACACACCAATATATCCAATCTTCAAATCTTAAAGTCATTACATCTTCAAAATAAGTCTCATTCACATATTCGTTGTGACGGTGAATTGTTTGTCGCATATTTTTGCAAACCGCCAATTCCATTCCATATTGAACATACCCATGAATTATTATATCAACCCTATATGAAATTGACTAACATGTCGGTTAACTGCTGTAAAATTTGTTGGACAGCACATCCCAATTAGAAAAGTTTGGTGATACCGAACCGAGGAATTATGCTGTCACCACACGGCACTAGCATAAACAGAATGACGATGCATATGAACGACCGCAACGCTCGAAGGAAGCATGAATAGTTTACACAGCTTCAAAAGGCGATAGTGCGTATCACGTGATCGTCCTTCCCATTTCAAACATCCTATGCGCATACCGACTATTGCCGCGCTTTAGCGATCAGTACCCCTGCGGCGATCATTCCAAGAATATCCGACATAAAACTCGCCAAAGCGGGAGGCAGGCTCCCCGTTTTGCCTAGGATATACATCCAGTGATAAACAACCCAATACACAAATATAATGCTAACGGCAATTCCAAACCCCATCGCCTTGCTTCCGCGATGCGGCCGCACCCCAAGAGCGGCACCAACCAGTCCGAAGATTAAACTCGCCAAAGGAAGAGATATCTTCTCCCATAGATCCACTTCGTCCCCACGAGTATCGACACTCCCCTCAGCTCTCTCTTCGTTGATTTTTCTTCTCAACTGAGCGAAAGTCAGCCGGTGATTATCTGTGACCCCGGTTTCCATGATTCCGCGAAAGTCCTTCCCTAATCGTACATTCTTTGGCAACGTACTCGTGGTGGCATGATTCATGTGTGAATAAACATACAGATTCTTATTCGATTCCGGTCGCAGCCAAGTTACGGTGACATCAAAATAGTCCCAGTCAAGTCCCTTTGGATCCTTGGCGATGGCGTGATCCGCATAGAGGTTCAATTCCGGTTGCCCCTGATAGCGCGGATCATCACTCATTTTCAAAATGTTCACTCGTCGCAGGCTGCGTGTTTTCGCATCGTAGCCGCCATCCACGTCAACGAACTCATCCACGTGCCCATCTCCTCTTAATATTACGTAATTGAGGGGCTTATCAGTCGCTTTGATATGCTCCGTGGCATGTTGTAAAAGATCATAATACGCACGTGTCGCAGGTGGAACAACTGTTTCATTCCATGCTATGGTGATGATTGATACTAGCAAACCAAGAAATGCCACTGGCAAGGCAATGCGAAAGAAGGATATGCCGCTTGCAAACAAGGCGATATGCTCACTGTCGCCGGATAACCGCCCGAAACCAAGCAGCGAGGCGAGCAACATTGACATCGGTAGGGTCTGAGTAATCAGAGTGGGAAGACTGTATAAACCAATTCGAAGTACGGTGGAGAAAGAAACCCCTTGGGTGATCAAATCCGTGAGCTTAAACAGGTATGCGGACGCGAAAAGGAGCATCAGGAACATAAAGATGCTGTTAAAGAGTGGTGCGATCAACTCGCGACAAATCAGTTTATCTACTAAACGCATGAGTAATTTCAGCTCCCGAATTCATCACCGAAATAGTAACGTCGCGCTTTGGGATCGTCCGGCAACTTATCGGAAGTGCCGGCAGCCATGATCTGACCGTCCGCAATAATATAGGAGCGCTCAGTGATCTTCAGTGTTGCCTGAACATTATGATCGGTAATCAAAATGCCAATGTTCTTTTCTTTTAAATGCGCGATGATTTGTTGGATATCTTGTATGGCTATGGGGTCCACTCCGGTGAATGGCTCGTCAAGCAGAATGAAAGCGGGTGCGGTGGCGAGTGCGCGAGCAATCTCCACGCGGCGACGCTCGCCGCCGGATAGGGTTTTCCCGAGGTTTTTGCCCAAATGCGGGATGTGTAGCTCCTCCAGCAACTCCTTCGCCTTCGCTCGTTGTTCGGATTTCCCCATCCCTGAGAATTGCAGAACTAGGCGAAGATTATCCTCCACGCTTAATTCACGAAAAACTGATGGCTCCTGCGCAAGGTAACCCACGCCAAGTCGTGCGCGCCTGTACATTTGCAGATGGGTGATATCCTTGCCATCTAACAAAACTCTCCCACTATTTGGATGCACCAAACCAACAATCATGTAGAATGTCGTCGTTTTACCCGCTCCGTTTGGTCCGAGTAATCCAACTATCTCACCTTGCCGTATTTGCAAGCTGACACCGTTCACCACTCTACGCCCGCGGTAAATTTTGACCAGATCTTCCGTTATAATCTCCAACCGATTCACCTCAACAGTGTATTACTTAGACTTAGTCGGAGCGCTTTCCTTCGGATGGAAATTTACATTGCCGCTCTGGATATCTATTTTGTATGGATGGACGCCGATATTGACTTTGATTTGATCTCCATTCACCTTGGCTGGGGCGTCCAAAGATTCCGGAGCGATAATTGTGACATGCACGTTTCCATCAAAGGTTAGAATGTCCGTGTTTTCATCAAATTCCGCGCTGTCCGAATCCCCATCGATTTTGTTGATCGTTTTACCATCCTGGGAGGGTTGCTCAGCGTGGAATATGACGGGGCCACTCAAAGTCAACCTGTTTTGCGTTTTAAAGTAAACCCCCTTGCTTCCGCTGGCGCTGATACGCTGTATCTGCGTGTTGTCTTTGGAAAATACGGTGTTCATGAAATGGACATGGCCTTCAGCTTCAATTCTTTCAACTTGATTGTTTGTCTTGGGCAACATATATGCAATGATATGTTCCGCCTTCAATTGGCTCTTCGTGTTATTTTTGACATCAACGGAATCGACTGTGGTGTTTTTCCCCTTCGCTTCAGCCAGCCTGCCAAGTTCCACGCTCAGTGTGTCGTAGTTTGACAGGGTGATATCGCCGAACACGAATTTCTGAGTGGGTGTGGAGGCAGTTCCGCTTGCCCGACGCTTGGATTGAGCCATGGCGAACAGAGTGAAACACAGCAAAGCCGTCAAGGACAAACAATAAACCAGTGTATTTTTTTTCAAAAGAGTTCTCATTCCTTTTCTCCTGTACTGGAGAATCTATTTACGCATTTTTACAGATAAACGCAATTTCCAGCTTGGCTGGTTCATCACGCCTTAAATCAGCAAAATGTACGGCTTTCTGAATTTTGCAATTATCTCTATATGCACTGTTTATTTAACACTCTCGCAAAGGAGGATATCCTATCATCTTCAAGGTCTCATTAGCGATATGGACGGTATTCCTGTCTCTTTCCGGCGTCATACCGCTTACGGTATGGTCAGCTTTTGCAGTTGCGTGTCTATGGTCATTCTTTGCGCAAAGCCCCACGCGACAGGCGTCCTCGCTTTAGGAGGTTGATAAACGACATGAACGTTACCATACACGATAATTTTATTTTCAATCATTCTCCAAATAAAACGATCCGCAGTCACTTTCACGCCAGGAGGGGATATGCTGTTCAATACCACGCCGTTATATGCAATCACGATGTTTGACGCCCGGCTCGCTTTTACATGCGGAGCTTGAAACTTGGCGGCGGGCAACCCATTCTTGTATAGCACTCCTGACGCTTGATTCAAAGTCCCCGATTCACTTGATGCCTTCATCATCCCATTATCCGCTTTGATATCCAAAAGCGGTTCGAATACTCCAGTTTTATTATCTTTCTCCTGCCAATGCATGGTAATGCCTTGGCTGTTCACATTCGGTATCACCTGTTTTGGTTTATTCGCATTCAAATTCCGCTCGGCTATCGGTTGCACATGCACACATCCGGTGAGCAGGAGTGAAAATAAAACGAGTATGAAACCGGCGCCTCGGGATGAGAATTGGCTACACATGAAATCAATCTTCTTTATGAAAAATCTCACCTTTCCTGCGCCGCCGATATTTCGGGCTGTAGAGCGTCAATCGCATTTCTTCTTAGTTGACCGCAAGCGGCGCTTATTCCGCCCCCGCGCTCCATTCGTTGTGTCACAACACGCCCTCTTCTCTCCAACACTTTCCTGAATGCCTGAATCCCCTTTATGTTGGGTCGTCTAAAAGTCTGATCCACCTTCACCGGATTGTAAGGGATGAGGTTAACATTCCCGGGCAATCCCTCCAACAGTGTCGCCAAGGATTCGGCATGTTCCGGTGAATCGTTGACATCCTGCAGTAAGAGATACTCAAAAGTCAGGTTTCGACCAGTTGCGTCGAAATACTCCCTGCATGCTTGCAAAATCTCGGCTAATCGCCACTTCCTAGCGGTCGGGATCAACCGAGCCCGAAGTTGATCGTTGGGGGCGTGAAGCGACAACGCCAATGTGACAGGCGCATTTTCCCTTGAAAGCTTGCATATTCCGTCTGGGACTCCTACTGTGGAAAGGGTTATATGTCGCGCAGAAAGCCCAACCTCACTTATCAGTAGGCGCACGCTTTTTAACGTCGCGTCGTAATTTAATAGCGGCTCGCCCATACCCATATAAACAACATGACTGATCCGCCTTTCAGGGCGCTCCCGCTGCAACGCCAGAAATTGCCCCACTATCTCACCAGCGGTTAGGTTTCTGGATAACCCCTCGGAGCCTGTGGCGCAAAAAGCGCATCTCATAGGACATCCCGCCTGAGTGGAAACACAAATCGATACCCGATCGGGATACGGCAGGTAGACCGACTCGATACGCTCCCCGTCCCCCATTTCAAACAGATATTTTTCCACACCGTCGAAGGACTTCACGCAGGTGACGATATGCAAAGGATCTATCGTGCATTCCTGTTGTATATCGCTTCTAAAATCAGCGGGAAGATCGCTCATATCGTTAAAATCTGCTACATACCGACTGTATATCCAATGTGATAGTTGCCTTCCCCTGTATGAAGGAGCTTGATGTTTCACCGCCAACTCGCTTAGTTCTTCCGTTGTTAGTCCTATCAGTCCCTTTGACAATTATGATTTCCGTTCCTAATCCATCGAATACATGAGATAATAATCATATGGTATGAAGGTTTCACATAGCGTTACGACAGATCCTTACGGCAGGCAAGGGGCACATCATAGATGATTGCCTCTTTTTCAATCCATTTATGTAGACTTTCATTTCGAGAAAGTGTTTCGGATAAATTGCGGATTTATGACAAGAAGCGAAACAACCTATTTCATTATTCGCTAATTCAATTTAGTTTACCATAAGCGCCCCTCCATTGATGGATTTACCGTTAGGATTTCATACCATAAGGAGACCTTTTCCAATGCAATCAATAGATCAATCCCCTAAGCCCATCACATTCAAAGGCGACCAGTTACGTGATTACGATTTTTCCAGCCACAGGGAATGGCTTATCACCAATGGAGTGGGGGGGTTCGCCTCCTCCACACTGTCCGGATCAAACACACGCCGATACCATGCGCTTCTTGTCGCCTCTTTGAAGCCACCCTTGGAACGAGTTACGTTCCTGTCGAAATTGGAGGAGACAGTTATGACGGGGGGGAGGGCGTATGAACTCAGCTCAAATCAGTATCCAGGCGCAATTTACCCTCAGGGTCATCTTTTATTGGATCACTTCACTGATACGCCAACCCCCCAATTCACCTACCGATTAGGAACCGATATTCTTATTCAAAAGACTATCTGGATGGAATACGGCGGAAACACGGTCTATGTGAAATATACACTCCTTCAATCCAACTCCCCGATTCAACTCAAGCTCGCCCCCCTGATCTGCAATAAGAATTATCATCAGGAGATGAGACGAGATACCGCCCCCGCTTTTCACCTATTCCCGTATGATTTCGGATTGAACGTTCAATTTAACGAAACCCAGGATCGTTTGCATCTCTCCGCACGAGAGATGCGCTGCGAACCCGTGGATTATTGGCATATGAACATCGAACACATGAGGGAGCGGGAGCGCGGGATGGATTTTATAGAGGATTTATACTGCCCGGCGCAAAAATCGGGGA
>JAJZOL010000009.1 GCA_021811565.1 bacterium
TTTCCGTCCCCTTCCGATTTATTGGAAGAAAACACTTTTATGGCATTTTATGTGGATTTTTGCCTGAGGCAACGATCTAGTTTCGTGTGGTTTTTTGATGAGGCAATTCGCGGTATTGCTTCTTTGCAGGCTTATCGTGTATCATTTATGCCGTCCGGATAATTGCATAATGCTCCAAATGAGCCGAAACAGGATACTCTCCTTCTTGAACGGAATATTCCTGTACGTTCTTTGCAATGATATCCATGATATTATCACGCCGCATTAGCGGAAAAGAATGAATAGAACATCCTCATGACATTTCAAAACCTACTGATCACGCTTGAAAAATTCTGGTCCGAACATGGCTGTCTTATCCTGCAACCCTATGACGTGGAGGTTGGAGCGGGCACAAACGCCCCCGCAACAACTCTGCGCGCGCTAGGCCCTGAACCATGGAATGTGGCTTATGTCCAACCCTCCAGGCGACCGGCGGATGGCCGATACGCGCTCAACCCCATGCGAATGCAACACTACTACCAATACCAGGTCATCATGAAGCCTTCACCGGAAAACATTGTCGATCTTTATCTGGAGAGCCTTCGCGCTTTGGGGATACGTCTTGAGGAGCATGATATTCGTTTTGTGGAGGATGATTGGGAGGCCCCCACCCTAGGTGCGTCAGGCGTCGGCTGGGAGGTTTGGCTCGACGGAACGGAGATCACTCAGTTCACCTATTTTCAACAGATGGGTGGGATCGATTGCAAGACCGTTTCAGCGGAGATAACTTATGGCACGGAGCGTTTGGCGTGTTGTCTGCAAAACGTGGATAGTGTGTGGGATATGGAATGGGCGCATGGCGTGACTTACGGCGAGACTGAGAAGGAGGCGGAGTATCAGAACTGTCTCTTCAATTTTCAGGAGGCGGATGTATCCATGCTTTTCTCCATCTTCGACATGTATGAAAAAGAGAGTCATCGAATCGTGGAGAAGGGGTTGGTCTATCCGGCCTTCGATTTAGCTCTCAAGTGTTCGCATCTCTTCAATTTATTGGATGCCAGAGGAAGCGTATCCGTCACGGAGCGCGCTAGTTTCATCAATCGGGTTCGATCCATGTCTCGCAAGTGCTGTTTGCAATATCTTCGACAGCGCGAAGAGATGAATTATCCTCTGCTTGCCCGAAAAAGATAGAATCGCGGCAGTGCGTCACATTTGAGCATGACAACTTGACAGTCTACTCGGGCTGCTTGTGCCTTTCATGTTCCAATAAGTTTTCCTCCGTGGCATCCTCATCGCATTTGCAAATGAAAGGTCGCTTCAGATAGTGCAACCTCCCCGGATAGTCAAGAATCAACGCGACAGCCGTCACTCCGTAAATCAGGGAGAATAGTTCGTGAACCTCTTCGCCGCTTAATCCCCAAGGGATGAGAAACGGAAAGAACTGGTGTATTACCGGCGCCAAAAATTGTCCCATAAAGAGCCAAAAAAGCAGAAAGCCTTGTCCCACAGTCAATCTTAGATTTGCCAGAATGACAATCGCCAAAAGGGATTGCGCAGCAGTCAGCATGATTTCATGGATCTGAAGCGGATCCATCGGTATCGGATGCGCCAATGTATGCGCAGATACCGCATAAACCCCCGGAATCATCCCCACAAGCAGAGTCCATTGGTTCAATTTCGAGGATAAAAGGCTACCCAGCGCCATTCCCCCTTCGCCGCGAATGGCGAACATCAAAGCCACGATGAACTCCGGCGCCTCGGATGCGACCGGCGCAAGCCATTGAACCAACAGGAACTCATTGATGCCAAGCGATCTTCCCATCCCGATCAAACCTTCGGAGAACGGTTCCGCGTTGAACCCGATTACAACAGCGGCGAAGAGAAATAGGGAAATAGTTCCCATGCGACGCTTATGCTTGGGCAAGCTTACGATCAGTTCCGCCGGACCATGGAACTCGCAGGAGCATTCGGGGCGTTTTTTGGAGATTGCCAGATAAGTGAAATATATCCCAAGAAACACCAATCCGTCATACCAACAGAGGTTGTTCTTTAACGGGATGATAAATGCATACATGGTGGCAATGGCAAGAAATATGATCTCATTACGTCGATCCTTGCTTACTTGCACGGGCTTGTGAAAACGTATCCAGACGATCAGGGCGATGAGACTCCAGCCGATTCCAATCAACAATCGATTGGCGCCTGTCATGTTCGCCACGGAATAACTGGCGTAATGAGCTCCGGGGTGTTGACCAGCCTCCCAGGTGAAGTACATATCCACCGCATATTCAGGCAAAACCGCCACCAAAGCCACGAAAGCCAGCGCCAAGGAAGCTGAGACATCCGCCTGTACGGCGTCGCATGCCCAAAGCAGCAAAAAGGAGGCTCCCAGGATTGCCAAACCGGACAATAATGCGATCCAACCAGGGGCGAGGTGAGGGGATGCATGAAGAAATTCGGCGATGTGAAGATAGATTCCGGGTATGGTCAAAACAGACGCCGCCGCCAAGGGCAGGGCTTGTCGTGTTTTTTGCATTTCAGCCTCCCTCTTCATTATACCTTTGAAGGGTGTGTCGAAGGGTTAAGAGGCTCATGATTGAGGATATCGGGTTTTCATATTAATTCGGCAATTAAATATCATCGAATATATTAACTTCATCAAGAGTGATTTCACAAATTTTATCATCTATTTAATTGCCGATTTAATAATGTGACGCAATAGGTCCAAACATGGAAAAAGCGGCGTCGCCGATTGCAACGCCGCCATGAACGGATGTTATTTGAGTTTGTGGATGGCTCTGCCCATGGTGTCGAGAGATGCTTCCAAAATGGCCTCCGCCAAGGTGGGGTGTGCGTGCACCATGGTCATCAACTCCTCGACTGTCGCCTCCAGCTTGATTGCCATGACGGCTTCATGGATGAGATCGGATGCATGCGGACCAACGATGTGCACTCCCAACACCTCGCCGTATTTGCGTTCTGACACGATTTTCACCATGCCATCCTGCTGATCTATCGCCATCGATTTGCCGAGCGGGCGGAAGGGGAATTTGCCCACAGCCACGTCGTATCCCGCATCCCTCGCTTCCTTTTCCGTCATTCCAACCCAAGCCATCTCCGGTTCCGTAAAAACGGGGCTGGGAACGGCTCGATAATCCATCTTGGCGGGATGTCCCATAGCGTTTTCCACAGCCACAATCCCTTGATGCGATGCCACATGCGCCAACGCCATCTTGCCGGTCACGTCGCCTATGGCGTAAATGGAGGCGATGTTCGTTTGCATCTTTTCATCCACAATCACGCCGCGTTTCTCCACCGCGACGCCAACATCCTCAAGCCCGATGCCATCAAGATTGGGGCGTCTACCCGCTCCGACCAGAATTACCTCGGCTTCGATTTGTATCTCTCCCTTTTCCGTGCTCACGGTGACGACATAACCGCCATCCTTGCGTTGCACACCTGACACTTTGCTGTTGACATGAAAATCGATCTTCAGCTTCTTCAAGCTTTTCCTAAGTTCGCTTGCGGCTTCGGCGTCGGCTATGGGAAGTATTTCAGGCATGATTTCCACAACCGTGCATTTCGCACCCAGTCCGTTATACACATAAGAGAACTCCAAGCCCACCGCCCCTGCGCCAATTATGAGCATGCTCTTCGGTACGAACTTGGCGGAGACAGCCTCATTGCTGGTCCAAATGCCTTCCCCCTCCAAACCTGGAATGGGAGGGAGAATAGGGGAGGAGCCGGTTGCGACGATAATGGTTCGAGATGTGATCGTCTCCTTTTCGCCGCTTTCAGAAGTTACTTCCACGCTATGCGGACCGGTTAATTTCGCCACGCCGACAACCTTGCGTACTTTGTTTGATTTCAGCAGGCTCTCCACGCCTCCTCGAAGGGTTTGGACAATCTTTGTCTTGCGCTCCATGATCTTTTCGAAGTCAAAATCGACATCCCCCGTAAGGACGCCCATCCTCGCCGACTGCTTTGCGGCATGCAATCGCTCCACGCTGGCAATCATGGCTTTAGTGGGAATGCATCCCCAGTTAAGGCATACCCCTCCCCACTCCTGAGGGTTCTTCTCGATGCAGACCGTCCTGGCGCCTAGTTGAGCCGCACGGATGGCAGCAACATAACCACCCGGACCGGAACCGATAATCAATATATCCGCGTCGTATGTTTCAGATTGGGACATTAGCTTGCGTACCTCCTCTTCCATATCCATGCCGGAAAAAGGGGAAAGGAAGGATTCTGCCATCCCTAGCGGTATATCCGCAATGTTCGGTGGCATCATCAGAACGGATTGTACTTTGGAAGACAACTCTTTTCGGTTCCTTTTTGTTGGCATGAATGGGATGCGTATTGTGAGTTAACCTTGTGTGATATATTTTGAATTGTGCGCCGGTTTCGTGATGAATGAATTGGCCGTGCGCCGAAATGAACTGTTATTACGGATATTTTCGAAATACACGTTCAAAAGTGTCAGCAAGATTGAAATGAGCGATTTCCTGCTCATCGACTTAATTTTGCCAATACCTCTAAATTTAAAAAGACGGCTTTGCGCCTGAAAGCCCTGTGGACATGCGGGCTCGCGCTTGACTTTATTTCTCAAGTGAATCGAGGGTTTGAATTCAGTTCCAATTAGCGGGCGCTTTAAGAAAGTCCAACATCACCTGAGTGTTGGGCAGCATGGTCACCTTACCCGATTTGGATATGAAATAGAAGGTGGGTGTGCTGTTAACGCCCACTTTTGTGCCTAATACCTGTTGCTTTTCAAACTTGGCTACGATTTGCGGGCTGTTGTAATCGGCGTTGAATCGAATCAGGTCAAGTTTCAGCTTGCCGGCCAGTTTCATCATCTCCGAGGTCACGTCCGGCGCATTCATAAACTCAAGCTTATCCTGCTCCGCAAAGATCGCCTTGAACATCTCCCAGAACTTGTTTTGATTTCCTGCGGCTTCCGCAGCCTGAACAATCAGCGGATCGTTTACATGCGCGGATGCCGCGCGAAACAGATGAAACACCCAGTTCATCTGTCCCTTATGTGTTTTTATCAGATTCTCTACCTTTGGCACGGAGGCTTTGCAGGCGGGACAGAGAAAATCGCCGAACTCCACCAATGTCGCAGGCGCTTTGGGATCGCCTTCCATATGAGAAGTTGGAGTCACTAGCAAGGCGCGGGTGATATCTTTGGGTTGAAGAACGGGTATTGGAGGCGGTAATTTCTTTTGATTTAAATAACCCGGCAAAACCGCAACAGCCACAAGAATAATAGCTACGATTAAAATTCCAAGAAAGAGTTTTGTTTCCCCTGAATTTTTCAATTGCCAGACTCCATGGAGGTAATATGCATAATATTATGACGCTCAACCGAGGAAATAGCAAACATTATCAGGAGTATGATCGCCGACGCCACACAGTAACGGCACCAAGCGTGAATTACATATCCCTCCAAATAAGTAAGCCATGCGGATACCCCGACACCACCCAAAAGGAGAACCCATTGCAGACGGCGAAGCAGCGTACCCTTTACTTTTCCGAAATTCGTCACTCGAAGGAAACCCGTCAGAGCAAGAACGACGTATAATGCGGCTCCAAACGCCGCAGTTGGAATTTTCGCCAAAGCGGGAATACCAAAACCATGTGCGGTTGGCTGCGCGGCAACCTGCTCGCACCCGTTCGATGAACCGCACCCCATGTCCACATAATTCAGGTCCGCAAGCGTCAAATGCAACGCTATGGCTATTCCTATGAAGGATAATATAAAAAGAAGGCGATTGGATAGTTTCGCGTTCATTCTTCCACTCTCTATTTTCCAGAGTCGCTCGGTATGGGGTTTTCATCCTCTTTGATCGGTATCACTGCCTTCCCCTTGCCCAATTTGATGGTGTCGTTCCCTTTTCCGGTCAGTATGACCACCTGCTCGTCGGTGTCGCCTTGGAACCCTTTGTCGTCCTGCACGTGAACAGGCGGATACAGGATGACCTTGTCATCCAATCCGATCCACTCCGCGTGATCAGCGGTGAGAGTTCTTGTCTTGTCAGGTAGCTTTTGAATGATATGAAAATCCCCGGTCAGTAGAGCGTGTTTCTTGTCTTTCGCGTATTCATATACGATCTTTTCGCAATGAACTTCCAGAGGGTATTTCCTTATCTCAGCATCGTTATTCGAATTCGAAGGCGATGTGGCTTGCTTTGCCTGAGGTTCTTCCGTCTTCTTTGGCTTGATAATCATCACCACATTACCACTAAGGGTGGCGGTTCTCACATGCGAGGTGTAGTCCACTGTCCCGCCGTCTCCGCTCACATCCGCCTGCGGATTGCTGATCGTCACATTTCCTTTGACATCGATAATATGATCTTTGCGATGCATGATGGCTTTTAGGCAATGAATCACCGTGTCACCGTCGGTTATGGTTGCGTTCGTATATATCCCTATCGAACGGTTCTCATCCTCCTCCGCCTGATCGAATTGAATCTCCAATTGCCGCACAGGCGTGGTTTTTACTTGCGAATTCGATGCAGACTTCCCTTTCGCGTCATGAACCGGCGTCTCGGTCCCGCTCGCTGCGTACACCAGAGCCAAAAGGATGCAAATAACAATCCCAGCGAGGCTCCTCATAGCTCATTCCTCGGTGGAAAGTTATTATCTATACGTACATGTATGGTTCCAACGTTCGCTTTCCACACTTTGCGCCTTAAATCCAAATCGAAACTCATCGCAGTGAAATGGAAGTCGCCCTTCGCTCCAGTTACCGGCGCGGGGCAGGTGATCGTTTGATTTTTGATAGACCATAACAGCGAACCTGCATGAAGCTTCATTCCCTGAAAAATCCCCGTCGCTCCAAGCGGGCATTGCAATATCTCCGCAGAGGGGGAGTAATTCAGAGTAGGTGCGTTGAAACGGTTGCCCTGGAAACTAGCGTCCGCCCCTTCGGGGAAACGAAGATATCCGTCGCTCTGCGTCCAATAGCAGAGATTGGATTTCAACGTGTTTGAGCTTTCTCCCTTCAGGAGTATGTCACCGTGTATCATAAGCATTCTGTTCGCATTGTTCCATTCCGCCGACTGAGCGGAAAACCACATTACCGATTTGCCTTTGTCATAAAGCTTCCCCTGATGTATATTCGTAATAAGAGCGGTCTGCAGTTGCCCGATATCCCCGCCTAAAGGGTGGAAAAGCGCAATGGATTTCGCCTTCGCCTCCCATTCCGTCTCTCCCTTGCTCCTTGAATAGATGGTGACGCCATCCAAAGTCAGAGAGGCTTCGGTCAAACCCACCTCATTATTATTGAAATGTCCCTCCATAGTTCGGTTTGCCTTATCCATTTGGTGATAAATGATGGCGAGAGCAAGCAAGACAAGGCAAGTTGTGAGGAGCGATAAATAGGGCTTCATGTTCGTAAATGAAGTGAATAAAGTTCAGCGGAGAAATCCCCCTGCCCGATCCAGTGAACGCAGGGGGATCAAACCGAATGCGATTATCTTGGGCAGTTGTTCGGAGCGGGAGGAGGATACCCCTTGCTGAATACCTCTATGATCCCCTGATCGTTGTCCGTTTGAGTAATGATATTCAGCAACGGCATGCACAGAGTTCCATCCGAGGCGAGAGGCGCACCGCTTTGCCACAAATAGGTTTGATTGCTCACCGCCGCCATGTTCTGATCATAACCGGAAGTCGTGCCTGTGCCGGCTGGGGGAACCACCGCGTACATAAATGCGGATGATGGTGGGTTTGAAATCACATATCTTCCATTGGCGTTTGTCGTGACGGGCGAACCGACAGGATTGTTTTTGTTGTCATACAATTGAATGGTGGCTCCCTGGACGAGATTGCCCCCATTGTCCTCCACGGTTCCGCAAACCACGGTGAGATTGCTGCCTGCAGGGCTTCCGCATGCGCCTGGCACACCGCCTCCGCCACCCCCACCGTTGGTTCCGCCGCCTCCTCCGCCACCGCCGCAACCAATCATGATGAGTGAAAAACCTACCGCTGAAAGAGCCAGCGCATACTGTTTCCAAACTCCGGATTTCTTAACCGGCAGATGATTCATGAACTGTCCTCCTATTCCAGCGGAGAATGATCCCATACCCCGCATGGTATCCGTCACGGATTGGGAATTGCGCAAAAGTTGGCCTCGCGTCCGACTATCAGGAATTTTCCGGATGCTTTCGAAAAAAGACGACCATCTTTCTATTGATGCTTGTTATCACGCACGTTCATCGAACCGACGTTGCACCATTACAGCAATCCATTGTATGCAATTATACAATAGCGAGGGACGGATATGCAAGTGCTATTTTATTTAGTCGAGAGGAAATACGGATATTTCCTATTTTTACCATACTCATTCTCATATTCGCGCTTGCATATAATTCCCTAGTGTCGTATAATAACGTGCGATGTCTGAAAATCTCAAACAAAAAAAGACCGACTCTCTTGTAGTTTCGGATGTGGATGAAGGAAGCGTTGCGTTTCGCAAAGGGGTGCGCCCCGGGTTTCTCCTCAAAGCCATCAACGGAAAACCCATTCTTGACATTCTGGATTATCAGTTTCATTCCTCATCACGTAATCCACTCTTTACGTTCGAAACACCTGACGGTGATATGACATTCCGTATCCGAAAGGACGAAGAGGATGATGCCGGGATTTATTTTGAGGACGACCTTGCGGATAAAATCCATACCTGTGTAAACAAGTGCGTCTTCTGTTTCATTCATCAGATGCCAAAACAGATGCGCCGCTCCCTCTACCTGATGGATGACGATTTTCGCCTCTCTTTCATGCACGGAGCCTATATCACCCTTACCAATCTTTCCGAGGATGAATTCGAAAGAATCATCGAGCAGCGGCTCTCTCCCCTTTATGTGTCCGTTCATGCCACCGATCCCGATTTGCGTGGGTTGCTTCTGGGAAAGAAAAATCCTGAACCGATCCTGCCTCATCTGCGCCGCCTGGCTGAGAACCGAATCTCCGTTCACGCTCAGGTGGTGCTCTGTCCGGATTGGAACGATGGCGAGAACCTGGCTCGTACTTTGGAGGAATTAGCTGGAGAGCATCCCTCGCAAACTGGGCTTCGCGCGGGTGTGGAATCCGTGGCTGTCGTTCCCGTTGGATTAACCCAGTTCAGGGAACGTCTCGTTCACCTCAACTCCCCGGACTATGAATACGCATCGGCTATGATACGCACCAATCGCAAGAGGCAACAAATGTATCTCAAAAGATTGGGCACGCGTTTCGTCTGGCTATCGGATGAATGGTATTTCAAGGCGCAAAAGCCCTTTCCAGGCATCTCCCATTATGAACAGTTTCCTCAATTGGAGGATGGAGTAGGCACGGTGCGACTCTTCCTGCATGAGGCTCGCAAGGCGGATCGTTTTCTGCCGGATTCAGTTTCGGTTCCGATATCCGCCACCTTGGTCACAGGGGAACTGGCGTCACAAGTCGTCAGCGATTTCGTGGAGCGGCTGAACCGAATTGATGGTGTGGACCTGAACGTCTGCGTCGTCAAAAACCGATTCTTCGGAGGCGGTATCAACATCGCCGGTTTGATGACAGCCCAGGACATTCGTGAAAGCCTGGAAGTCTTCGACAGAAAGGAGACCGTCTGCATTCCCTCCATCTGCCTTCGCGACCGCACCCTCTTTCTTGACGATGTCACGGTGAGTGAGCTTACCTCCCAAAGCGGCGGGAATCTTCGCGTGGTTGGAATCAAACCCCGAGAGTTCTTGAGTGATATGGGAATTATCGCTTGATTCACTCTGGAACAGGATACTTCATCATTGACTAAGCGTGACAGGAGACAGGGGATACTGAACCATGCGTGTTCTGTTTGGCACATTCGTCTGATGTTCTATTTGGGATGGATGAACATGAGGGAATTCCCAGCTTGCTTGCAGCATGAATGAGGTGCGCTATTCCGTCTCCGCTCTGATAATATCCTCTTGATAACTCGCTGTCACTTTTTGTCCGGGTTGCAATACAAGGAACTCCTTTTCATCCCAATTCCCATTCACGAGTTTCCATATTAGACGCATATCCCCTTTAACTTTCTCGAAAGTCCAACCCCTCTCATCCGCTTTCTCCTTCGTCAGCCGCTCAAAGCTGTCGTTCGGCTCGATTCCCATCTCGATAAAGGTGTACTGCCCGTAGTTATGCGTCGTGTCGCAGAGCGTCTCCCACAGATATTTTGCGTTATCCTCGCCATACTTTCGCACCAACTCCTCATACTGCATATCCATGCCGATCTGGCGTTGGATGGAAAGCTGAGAGAGTTCCCCTGGTCCTTCGCCTCGCTCCAGCCACCCTGTCGTTTCGAAGTAGACGCCTTGGTGCGCATTGAAATACTCCATATAGCGTTCCTTGGATCCGAGGAACAGGGTGATGCAGTCGTGAGCGCGCGGGATCACCACTTGCGTCTTGCGCGCGGTCAGTCCGACCAAACCGTTGTTGCACAGCCCGTATCCGAAGAGGACGGCGTCGTACTCCTCATGAGTCTCCTCGTCCAGCACAGCCTGTATCCGTTCCGACATCGGTTTGGCGCCGATGTCGTGAAGCCCCTTCGGCAAAAAATGCACGTCAATCTGATGGGGGGGATTGGGAGATT
>JAJZOL010000066.1 GCA_021811565.1 bacterium
GATGCCACCGCACTTCTATTGTATCAACTCCATCGCATTATCGGACTGTTACAATTACTGGAATTTTGCCGGTGTTTTGAGATAAGGTAGATATACTTATAAATAATATCGTCTTGAAAGCCAATTTACAACCTCCCTGTCGCCTTCAATAGCTCCGCATTGGCGATTTCATCCTGATAAAGTGCCAACGCCAGGTTCGCTTTCGCCTGTGTGAGGGTGGCAAGCGCATCCAATTGCTCCACCAGTATGCCTTTGTTATTTTCAACTCTTAAGGAGATGACATCATACGCGCTCTGAGCCGATTGCAAGCCCGCCAATGCGCTAATATAGTTTTCATCGGCGGTCTTCAAATCCAAAATGCTCATTCGAACATTTGATTCCGCTTGAAGCTGCATATCCTGGTATTCCGCCTCCAATTTCAATACGTTCTCCTTCGCCGCATCCAGGTCTGAGGAGCGTTGCCCGTTATCAAACAGAGGCAAGCCAACCGTCACGCCAACGGTGTATCCCGTACCGTCTCCCATCGAATCGGATGTGAATCCATTCGCCATGGCAACACCATAGATCTGAGGAGCGTATTCGGCTTTCACGGCGCTAACGCTTGATCGCGCAGAGGCGATCTGCGACTTTAACGCCAACAATTCGGGCAGATTATTTCTGGCTTGCGATATCCACACTTTCTGATTCCCGGACGGCGTGACATATTCCAGATGGTCGGAAAGTATGATATGCGAATCCAATGATATCCCCATAACAGCTTCAAGATTCAGCAACGCCTTAGCTTCGTCGTTTCTTTCACTCGTCAGCATCCTTTGAGCGTCTGCCAGTTCCGCATTTGATCGATCAACGGACGCCTGGATGCCTTTGCCAGCAGCGTATTCCGCCTGTGTGTTCTTAACGAGTTCTTGAGCGTAAGTCACCCTCGCCTGCGCAACATCCGCCAAATTCTGAGCGTACAACGCAAGGTAGTATGCGTTGCGTATTTTGTAGGCGATGTCCGTTTGGGCGGCGGTGACCCCGTACTCCTTTGAGTTAGCCATGCCTCTCGCCGCGTGAATGAGATTTACCAGCTTGCCACCGGTGTAGATCGGTGCCATAAGCATCAAGTTTTGTCCCAAATACCCTTTATTCGGTACAGAATTGATACTGGAAGGCATTGATCCAGGGGGGGAGGAGAGAACGGAGGTCATATCCCCGGCGGTAAAAAAACCATTCGTGGATATCTGTGCCCCATTCTGGGATTGCGCCGCCTTCGTTTGAGCCTGCGCGGCTTTTTTATCATCCACTGCGGCTTTTATTCTCCAACTGTTCTTTAAGCCGATCTCTATCGCTTGTTGCACGGATAAGCTTCCATTTTCGACGGGGTAAGCATCCGCCATATTTGAAGCCCTCGCGTTAAAAACCGGAAACCACCCTGTCATTATGATTAAAATACCTGTCAACCGTATTTTTGCTCTTTTTAGATTTATAGGATTAAATATCATCGAAACACCTCGTTAATTAATGTTCAAATGGAGATATACTTTATTCAACCGACATGCTAAGCCCTTAAGCGATTTTAATTGGAGAATCATCATGGAAGCTCGCGCCGTCGTCACAACATCCATTGGGAAGGTGGAATTCACCCATGTAACCGTCCCTGACCCCACCCCGGAAGATGTCGTCATACAAATCACACATTCCTGGATCAGTAATGGAACGGAAGGCTCCATGATACGCGGAGAGCGTATCTCTGGTGACACCCCGCGCTCGGATACCGATCCCATGCCCTTCCCTCATGTACCAGGATATCAAAAATCCGGTGTTGTGGAATGGGTGGGAAAGAATGTGAGGGATATCCATATCGGCGATCTTGTCTTTGCAACCGTCTCCCCCGTCAACAATATGTTTTATTCTCATGGCGGGCATGTCTCCCCGGCTGTCACGCATCATTCTCAGGTTTGGAAACTTCCGCCTGACACCGACCCAGTCGCGGTTAGCGGTTTGGTGTTGACACAGGTCGGATACAATGTCGGAATGCGACCTACGATATCCGCAGGCGAGGCGGCGGTGGTTTTGGGGGATGGGCTTGTGGGTCATTGGACAGCGCAAAGTCTGCAGGCTCGCGGTGTGAAAACGCTTATGATCGGTAAACATCAGGAGCGTTTGGAAAAATTCCAGCTTGCATCCGACGATGGCATCCTGAACCTGGGAACGCATGATATGGTGGATGGTGTGCGAAAATGGTCTCCGAATGGTATTAAACTCATTGCCGACACGGTCGGATCCGTCCCCTTCATTGAAGCGTTGATCCCCTTGTGCGTTCATGACAGTCATATCTCCTCCGCAGGTTTTTACCGTGCGAAAGGTCATATTGACATCCAAAAATTGAGAGATCGGGAAATGAGCCTTCACGCCCCGTCCGGCTGGAGCAAGGAAAGGATGGATGCCACGCTTAATATGATTCTTAATGGAAAACTTCGTACACTCCCGCTCATAACCCATCATTTTCCAATATTTGAAGCGGAAGAGGCGTACAATATGATTCTTCAACGCACCCAACCTCATCTCGGTGTGATTCTGGATTGGGAATAAACCGTCAAAGGAGACAGAAAGATGAAAATCCTGCAAGTGATTAAGGGTAGGGATTTTGAGATATTGAACAAGCCTATTCCCTTCCCTGGAGAGAGAGAGGTGCTTCTCAAGGTAATGGCGGTGAACACCTGTCCGCAATGGGATCTTCATTTGCGCCATGACGAACCGATGTTCGCAGGACACCAATTTCACCATCCCTACACCCCTGGACAACCGGGACATGAGGCTTCCGGCATCATAGAGGAGGTGGGAGAGGGAGTTAGCGGACTGAAAAAAGGGGATCGCGTGAGCGCATGGCGAGATCCGGGGCACCATCGTAACGGATGCTACTCTCAGTTTGTGGTTCTCGATGCTGAAAATGTGATTCCCATTCCGGAACACGTCTCCTTTGAAGACGCCGCCTCTCTTGAACTCGCAATGTGTCTCGGCTCCAGTTTCATGATGTTGAAGGAAATGGGAGTCTTGCCTGGGAGACGATTCGGCGTAATGGGGTTGGGACCAGCGGGGCTGATCGCCGTTCAAATGGCTAAAGCGGAAGGCGCTAGCGAAGTGATCGGATTCGATCTTTCCCGGGAAAGAAGAGAGGTCGCACTTCGACTGGGAGCGAATGCGGTTTATGACACCCGTGATAATCTGGATGAACTCGTCCCCGCGCGCCCTAATACTCCTAAAATCGATAACGGCATTGACTGCGTCGGCGCAAAAGCCACAGTGGAATATATGATGGATCGAGTCGCGGATGCATTGGCACTCTTCGGCGTTCAACGAACGGATTACACCTATTCTCCCCATCATTACAACGGATTGAGGCTGTGCGGGTACAAAGGACATTCGCGAGAAGCCGCAGAATATGCGTTGAATATGATAAGAGATGGGCGACTCTCTCTTTCCCCTTTGATCTCCCGCACGCTTCCATTGGAGGGTTACGCCGAAGGGATTGACATGCTTGAAAGACAGGAAGCAATAAAGATATGTTTTCATCCTTGGGATTGACATTTACCGCTCCTCCATTCCCTCATTTTGCATCTCAGCCCATTTTTTCGCTTGTTTGGGTTTGAGCATCGCCAGTCCCAAACGCAGATAATAATTGCGCCGCTCATCGAAAAGTTCGGAAAGGCGGGAATATCCCGCCAAATCCGAAGTCAGTTTCGGTATGGATTCGCTACCCTGCGGTTTCGCTTTTGTCAAATTCCCCTTCATTTGGGCGAACAAGCTTTTTTTCTCGTTCATCCACCGCTCTTTTAATCCATTGAGTCTCGCAAGCTGACTAGATGATAAATCCAGTCGGGGGGCGTTAATGATCAAATCCTGCACCTCCCACTTCAACGCTTTGCCGGGATTCGAGAGGGGCAGGGAAGAAGCGTCCACGCGATGCAGCTTTCCGTCCGGTCCCGCCTCCATGACGATTGGACCAGCATATGAATCCGAGGAATTGGAACGCATCAACCTCCCCGTTAATACGATCCCCAGTGCCACGATCAAAGCGATCGTCGTACCCCATCCGAATCGGAGAGAGAATCTTTTTTTGTCGGTCTCAATTTTTCTCATTTAATCCTCCCCCTTCTCAGACGCGAGGGTTGTATCCGAATTGCCACGATTTGTTCTCACGAACCCGTGAAACTTCACCACAACATCGTCAACCAAGGTATGCATGATCGGTATGACCAGCAAACTCAACGCCGTTCCCATGATCAAACCTCCAACAATCACCACCCCCAATGGTTGGTAGGCGTCCATGCCGGTTTTCGGCGCGAAAGCCACGGGGGACATGGCGATCAGGGTGATAACGCTTGTCATCAGGATGGGGCGGAGACGCTCGGGACAGGCTTTGCGCACAGCTTCGTCTCTCGTCATGCCGGCTTGGCGAAACCTCATGATAAGGTCAATCAGAAGAATCGCCGTGGTGATATCCATTCCCGTTAAGACGATCACCGCCATAATCGAGACAGTGCTGAATGCCTGCCCCATCAGGAAGAGGGCGATAAACACACCCGAAAGCTCCAGAGGTAATGAGAAGATCATCTGAAATGGCTGTATGAACCCTCGAAACTGAGCCACAAGGACCAGAAAGATGAACAGTATCGCCAACTCCAGCCCGCCCAATAGTCGTCTGAAGCTATCCATCATCTGTGTCATATCCCCCCTCATGGCGATTCCATATCCCGGAGGCCAGTTCAATTGCATTCCCGCGCGCATCATCAAATCCATAGCGACATCCATGGATGAGCGATTGCGTTGCCAAGGACGCGAACGCTGATATGGTGTCATTGCATATGCAGATGGATGATAGAACGTCTTTCGATAGAATCCCGTAACGGCGTCCACGCGACGGAAGTTGTCATGCTCGATCAAGGTGGGTTCGTATTGGGGCGTGATAGTGGCGATGGATTTCAATGGAAATTCATCGCCCTTTGGCGAGATGATTGTCAACTGACCCAAATCATACGGATTAAGCCTTTGATCCTTACGGTAACGCACAAAGACAGTGGTCTGCCTTAAATTCGGAATATGATAGAATTCATTGGTAAATCCACCCCTCAGCGCATAATATGCCTGATCCGACACATCCGACACGGTCATTCCAAGTTCCGCCGCGCGCCTTGCATCCACATGCACCTCATAATCCGGCTGTCCCATTGTCCAGTCCGTCCCAACCTGATAAATATCGGGCACCTGTGTGCGAGCGATATTCGCCACTTCATGGGTCAACTTGGAAATGATCTGAAGATTTGGGCCGTAAATTAGGAGCTGGATCGGCGCCTCCGATGAAGCCATCACATCGCTACCCATCTCCTTGATCTGAAATTTACGAATTCCGGGAATGGTGGCGTCAGCCTCTCCCACGATGTTATCCATGATACGCCAAATGGAGCTTTTTCTCGTATCCTTGTCGGAAAAAGTTAGCATGCCGGATGCACTATCAATCAACCCCATGGAATATCCATTGAAATAGGCTCCGCTTGAATATCCTGGACCTCCTTCGAATCCAATTTCAATGCTTGCATCCTTCAGATCAGGATATTTCGCCATGATTTTCTCGATGCGTCCCACCGCCAAGGCGGTATCCTTGTAACTTGTGCCCGGAGCCATCTCCAAACTCATATACGCCTGCCCCACGTCCGCCAGCGGCATCATTTCGGAGCCGATGAAATAATAGAACCCAAAACCGATAATGATGGTAATCAGAGCCCCTGCTACAGTAATAAAGCGATTGGTTTCCATCCAAGATATTAATCCGGCATACCCTGTTTCCATGCGATTAAGACCGTTTTGGATTGGTTGCAAAAGATATCGGTAGAACAGACCTTTTCTCTCGCGAATGATTGACGGGTGATTATCCGGCTTCAGAATATGTGCCGCCATAAGGGATGTAAGCGTAAGGGATACCAGGAACGACGCAAGCAACCCGAAAATGATCGGCCACACGAGCCCCACAAACATCAACTGTACGATCCCACCGCAAAACAGCAATGGTGACAGGGCGAGGCAAAGCATGATTGTGGACGCCGCAACGGCGGTGCGCACCTCCGTGATCCCGTCAATTGTGGCATCGCGAGAACTCTTTCCCATCCGTAAATGCCGCTCCACGGAGTGGATATCAATGATACTGTCATCCACCAAGCGACCGATGGAGAGCAACAATCCGATGAGTGTGCTTGAATTCAGTGTCATCCCCATAGGAATCAATGCCAGGAGCGCCATGGCCAATGAAAAAGGAATGGCCGTCATGGCGATGAGCGTCCCTCGCCAGTTCCCAAGAAAGAGCAGCGTCGCCAGACCTGTCAGAAGAATCGCCATGCCCAACTCTTCAAACATGTTATGCATCAGGATGCCAACGAAACGGCTATTGTTATACGCCACCTGAAAGTGAATCCCGGGAAACTCGTTTTCCAACACCTTCAGTTCTTTCATTACCTTGGCTATGACAACCGGGGAGGATGCCGATGGACTTTGGAGCACGCTGACCTCAATGGCGTTCTTGGATGTCGCCCCTTTCCTTCCCATATGGTAGAACTGGTATCCGCTTCTTTGAGCGTAATAAGTGTCCTCCACCTTCGCAACGTTTTTGAGATATACAACCGATCCATCCTTGTAGCCAATGGGATAGTTTTCCACTTCATGCACACTTCTGGCGAGCGTGTCCTCCCGCACAATCGCCTCGGTGTTGTTGGATACCAACGTGCCTCCGGACTTCACCACGTTATTTGCATCGAGTGCATCTCTTATCTGAAGGATGCTGATACCGTACGCCGCTAGTTTGTTGCGATCCACGATCACCTGAAGCTGTCTGCGATATCCTCCGAATGTCTGCACCGTGTAGATATCCGTGCTGCAGGTTTTAATTTGATTGGATATCTGATTATCCGCAAGTTGACGAAGGCTTTTCATATCCCAACGGGAATCTCCCGACAAAGCCAGGGAGAGCACCGGTATGTTTAACGGGTCTATCTTCAAAACCCATGAAGGTTTGAGATTCGCTCCGGTTGCCGGCAAATCGGCTTGGGCGACATTCAACAGGGATTGAACCTTGGTGAGTTCGTGATCCATGTCTGTTCCATAGGGGAACTCGAGAGACACGATGCTAAAACCATCCTGTGATACGGAGCGGATATAGCGCACATTCGGGATATTTATCATCCGCTGCTCCAATGGGTCCGAGATGTATGTCTCCATCTCCCTTGCGCTGTATCCGGGCATCATAGACACTACACCGATCATCGGGCTTTGCACATACGGCATAAACCTTCGCGGCATGTATCCGCCGATCGCAATCACCGCCAATATTGCCATCCCCGCGTAAAATGCAATGATCATGTAAGGATGATCAATTGACCAAGCGGATATGTTAAACGGGGAATGGGATTCGCCCTCTTTTTTCGATGAACCATTCATCTTAGTGACCTACCCTTTCTGTCTTGGAATCACATTCCCGGCATATTTTTCATGGAGTTGGATGCATTGGGGTTTGATTGCACGGGCATTCCAGGCTTGGTGCCGGGAGAGGGTTTACCGCTTCCGGAACCGTTTGGCATGTTCATCCCGGACATCGAACCGTTCTTGCCACCGTTATTATTCGATGATGATGGCATATTCATCCCTTTCATGGAGCCTGAAGTGGCGCCACCACCGCCGTTATTCATTGGCATATTCATACCCGGCATGCTTTTCATATTCCCCGAGGGCTTGGGCAGAGTTACCGGACCACCTTCGCTCCATTGCTCCACGGTGACGTTTTGTCCCTCCTGAAGCCCTTCGCTCCCTTGGGTGATCACCATATCCCCCGCATTCAAACCTGAAACAACTTGCACGGAATTATTCGACTGGGCTCCGAGCGTCACATAGACTCGATGCGCCACGGAGTTACCACCGTTCTTTTCAGGCACCAAAGTCATGCCGCAAATAGGACATTTCCCAGGGTGATCCTCATGGATGAAGGGATGCATCAGACAGGTGTAAGTGGTTTTTCCAGACTGACCCACTTGCCGTATTGTCCAAACGAAAGGATGTTGGAATTCGTCATATCGAATTGCGGAATAGGGAATGGTGATCATATTGCTAGGAATTCCTAGCCCGATATCCATGACGATATACTCGCCTGGAATCAACCACGAGGGGGGATTATGCACCAAGGCTTCCACGACAACGGTCCGTGAAACATCGTTCGCGGAGTCAAATATCGAAGTCACTCGAGCTTGTATTCTGTGATTTGGCAGAACAGGGTCTTTTATGGTCACTGGATTCCCGTTATGAATATTGGCAATATCGGATTGCGCCACATCCGCCTGAATTCTCAATGCGCTTGTGTTATCGATTTGAAGAATGGGCATGCCCGGTTGAACCAACGTTCCCGGACTGACCAATCGCTGTGTCACCACCCCGCTCTGATCCACGTGAATGAGAGTGTAGTTACGGATAATCGACGCTGTGTTCTGTTTCGCTGACGCCTCGCGCTCCAAAGATCCCTGGCGTTTTATTTGCTCGGAGATCGCAGCCACATTCGCCTTGCTTGCAGTCAATGCGGCTTTCGCGGATTCAATTTGCGCTTGGAAACCAGCCAGTTTGGACTTCGCGGATTGCAAACCCGCCTCCATCTGCTGAATATTCGCCTGGCTTGTGGCGATCCGCGCTCTCTTTTGGGCGATTGTCGCCTGCGCCTGCTGAACATTCGCGATGGCAGTTCTGTATTTTGCTTCCTCGCCTTGCATCTCATCCGTCGATACAGCCTTGCTCTTATAGAGTTTCCTTTCTCTAACTATTTCCGACTTCCAGTATTGGGCGTTGGCATTTGCTGAATTCAAGTTGGATTCCGCGACGCCCAAATCAGCTTGAGAAGCTTGATATTCGCTTTGGGCAGCTTTCAAGGCGGATTCTGAGGCAGCGACCTGCGCCAAACCGTTCTGGTAATCGCTTTTGTAAGCTTGCACGTTCGCCGCAGCGGACCCTTCCTGTGCAAGCCCCTGTTTTCGCTGATTGACAAGGGAGAGGAAAGCGTCCTTGGCCGCTTGCGATCCGTATTCCGCCTCTTTTAAGCGAGAGTTAAACTCCACGCTATCCAACTTAGCCACCACCTGCCCCGCATGAACCCTCTGTCCGGGATAAACATACACAGCTTCGAGCACTCCTGTGACACGC
Organism: bacterium; assembly: GCA_021811565.1. Taxonomy (GTDB): domain Bacteria; phylum Armatimonadota; class Chthonomonadetes; order Chthonomonadales; family CAJBBX01; genus DTKV01. The sequence continues at coordinate 9,208 of JAJZOL010000066.1, forward strand.
GGATAGACGATGATGCCGTTATATGGCACGACATTGCCGGTATACTCCACCATGGGCTGCGTAGAGGTGTCGTTAACTGTAATGGCGCTCACCGGTACGGAACCGACCGGTGCGGTCATATTCATGTTCATCGCCTGTGCTTGGATCAAAGTCATTGAACCCGGCTTGCGATAGTGGTTCACAACCAATCGCACAGCGATGAATACGACCACAAGGATAAGAATCCCGATAATATGTCTTCGTAAAAATAATAAAATGGATTTCATTGCCTCTCCCTCCAATAATGCCTCACGTGATCAACCGATCATTCGATGCGGTAGATATGTTTTACCCAGTAGAAGGCACTATTGGTTATTTGCGATCACAAAATATGATATGCCTATGGAAAAAGAGACGAAGCGGATGTCCATCGGAACACGCAAACGCGCCGATCAGACATGGGCTATCAGCAATGAGCGGGAGGAGCGCGGGAGATGCTGAGTTCATGAGGAGGGGATTCATACGGATCCAAACCCTGAATATCGAAAATAGGTTTGAAATTCGTATCCGAAATGACACTTTCCCCGTGATTAAGCGCGATTTGCAACGAATGAAACTGAGGGCTTGCGGGATTCACAATTTGAGGCGCATGGGATATCACCTCATGACAGAACCCGGAGGATATCCCTATATTCGCAATGGAATTCAGGTCCGCCACCGCCATGGGATCGCACATGGGACAACAACACCCTTTCGGCATAACCATCGCCGTATGGATGGGGGTGGATTGTGGTCTCGTGGGATGTGTGCAAGTCGCGGAACATGGCACTCCATCCTGGCAATACCATTTCGCCTGGGGCGAGGATACAAACAGCCCCAATGAAAAAATCATGAGAGAGTGTGTTGCATAAATATAATCAGAATCGGTGCGCATACAATATATTGGATATATAATGGCTTGAATATGCATATGTTGTATCAGTGTGCGGTTCAAATACATTTGTGCAACACACTCGAGAATGGAAAAAAATCTGCGGTTTCTAACAATCAATTGACGCATATGCATAAATATCGTTACAAGTTCGTTCTTAGTTCCCAAGCTGTGAAATGTCATACCCATGTGGGACAAACATCCGCAACTTCTCATCCGTGATAATTGCACATTATGATCTTATCCGCTAGCGTAACGAGCCGTCAATCAGGACGTATTTTGCCTTCATTGGCGTTGTTCCCTGAATTATCCGAAATATGAGAGTAATTCAAGGCCTCCTCCGCGTAAATAGCAATTTCGTTAAGATGTCTGCGAATAAATCGCAAATCTATGTTTGAAGGCGGGGGATATGGTGATCACCC
>JAJZOL010000097.1 GCA_021811565.1 bacterium
TTTGTGTCCCTGAAAAACAGAGGTGCAATTCTTATAGACAATTCGAGTAAGTATTGATCCTTCATCTTTTCTGATGTACCTCCTTGCGCACAGGTAGAAATACTTGTTTTTACGTTCGCTCCGCAATTTCATTGCACTTATGACAACGATATTATATATTATCGTTAGGAGAGTGCAATATGAAATCACGATGGATGGCTTGTTTAATCCTACTTTGCGGGGTCTGCGGAACCGCCTTCGGTCAGACCGGATATTCCTTGAATGAAGATCTGGATAACTCAGCAACATGGACCGTTACCATCCATTCCACCGATGGTGGGTACAATGGGGGAGTTTATGCCGGACCTTATAATACCACATGGAATACGAATCCGCCGCAGGGATACTCCAACGAAATGACTGTTTTTTGCGCGGATATTCGGCATTATGATGTGAACCCATCCACGGTCACGATCATGCCTTTTTCCGCGGATACCACAGGGACATTTACGGATAATTGGTCGCTCAATACCAGCTATTTGAATTTCACTTATGATTTTGCCAATCTGGAACGCGCAGCGTGGCTTTATGATAACTATCTGCCAACGGTGCAAAATGCCACGGGGACACAAAAGCAAATTGATGGGGCGGCGTTGCAAATCGCAATCTGGAAAGCGATTGAAACGAACACAAGCGATGTTACTTCAGTCGATGACGCCTCGAGTGTTTTTTACATTAGCTCTTATCCGGCTGCCTCGATTGATCAGACCTATCAGTCCATAGTGGATCGGGCGAACTCATGGTATGCCGCAAGCGCAAATGAGAAAGCCGCCGGCACTCTCTTTTTGGCGTCTCACAACGGAAACTATAATCAAAACATGCTTGGTCCCGCCATCGCTCCGGAACTTCCCGGCTCGATTCTGTTTCTCGCGGGATTAATGATCCCGTCATTGGTTATCACAAGACGAAGAATTCGTGGAATGTGCTGAAGTATCGTCTGTCCTCGGTTGCACATAAGTATTGGCTCAGGTATTTACCTTAAGAGACGAAAAGGAGTTTCACCCACGCCTCTGGAATTTCACAACGAGGTACTTTTACGCTTTGGTCATGGAGAGTTGCCATGAGGATCGGGAAATATCATTTGTCAGTATCTCATCTCGGCAAGGATGTTGAAAATCTTCTGCATAGATTGTGGCTCGCTTGGTCTTTGCGGGTTTTGTTGAAGACTAACACCGGTTTTCATGGGCGAAATATGCAGAAATAGCGTTGCCTCCTCTCTTTTCACGGGGATTCAACTCGGATAGGTTACAGTAGGGTATGTCATCAATACAGGAAGTATCCGCGAAAAAACGCTTGTTACGAGTGCCCCTCTCGGCTCTTTTTCCGCTTATTGTGTATATTCTTTTATGGATGCCCATCGCTTCGGAACTTTGGAGCGAATGGCGATTGAATGAAGCGCTCTCTCAGGGACCTTTGATCGTATTAATCGCCATAGGATTGATATGGTATCGAATTCCAACCATAGGAAAACTTGAATCATCCTCAGTTCTCGGTTTGATATTTCTGATTTGCTCCTCGCTCCTCTATATCATGGCGGTTTGGGCGGATATCGTGTTTCTTAAGTCTTTCTCGCTTTTGTTGATAGCGATCGGAGCGATATGGTATTTGGGCGGTTCCAAGGCGGCGATAAGTATGTCGGGACCGATCGGGTTTTTAGTATTCATCATTCCTTGGCCCACCACATTGGTGGACAGGATCAGTTTTCCCCTCCAGCTCGCAAGCAGCGCCTATGCTGCTTTATTCGCCGGGATATGCGGACTACCTGTTGTACGAAACGGCGTTCAGTTGTTCGTGCAAACATCTCCCACCGCGAAACCGATATACAGTATTCTCGTGGCTCAGGCGTGCAGTGGGTTGACATCCCTGAACGTCCTATTGGCTCTCGGGTATTTAATCGCCTATTTCACGGATGTGAAATGGGGATGGCGTTTTTTAATGGTCGTATGCGTCATTCCTTTAGCTCTGTTCCTGAACGCCACTCGATTAACATTTGTCTTATTGGCGGGGGCGAAAATAAGCGCATCCGTTGCGAAATGGGTGCATGATAACGAGGAGCCTGTTTTAGTCTTCTTTTCCAGTGTTCTGCTGTTGTTGTTGCGTCAAGGGTTGCTTGCATGGACACGCCCTGGTACCGCCGATCAATCGGAGAGAGCCGAATGAGACAAACGAGGTTTTTTATTGCAGGTTGCGTTATGCTCGTGGCATTGTTTGGAAATCTATGGAATAAAAGCATTGAGAACGCCTCCTATGCAGGTTCCGATGTCATCGCGAATTTAAACATCGATTACCATGGATGGAAGACTACCGACGGTACGATCAGCGCCGGTGACTTGAAGTTGCTTCGTCCCGATTCATATCTCATTCGGCAATATCTTTCTCCTAATAAAAGACACGAGGTTGATTTGGCTGTCATTGCCGGACATCGCAAGCAGAGCATCCATACTCCTGGTTTCTGCATGGTGGGTGGCGGTTGGGAGATTACAAGCAAGCAACCTGTCACGCTTAACTCGACCGTCGGCAACATACAAGCGATGCAATCCTTCATGACTCAATCCGGTGAACGGTTGGTAGCGTTGTATTTTTACACGGATGGCTCGTATAGCACCGACAATCTGATTAAGTTTCAAGCCGTGCAATTATTGAAGCGTATTGAACGGCGCGCCCCGGAAGGAGCGTTGGTTAGGGTGATCGTGCCCATTAATGGCGATCCGAATTCCGCTGTAAGCCTCGCTCATGATTTTTTACTGAATGCGGCTCCGAAAATCATGAGTGCACTGAGATCAATTCAGCCTTAATTTCTTCTATGTGGGCATTAAAAGTTGTCATAGCCGCGCCTTCCGTTGCATCGTTTAAGTAATTGCATGGAAGGATCATGTTGTTCTGAGGAGTTTGATCAGGGGTAATTGCATGGTTCAGAGATTAACGATATCTCGCACCAAGAAAGCTTGATGAAACATCGTCAGCCGGAAGTTGTAATTACCTGTTCTTGCAGCGTTTGCGATAGACGGTTGCACGGAATGTGATGCTCCTGTACATTATATGCGCATCTATAGCATAATGAACCATATTATCCAACACATTTATGGGCTGGAAATATCGTAATCGCATCACAGTCAACCTTGATTTACGAGGGGGGATGATGTCATCTAAATGTCTTGTGACCGGCGGAGCTGGGTTTATTGGATCGCATATCGTGCGAGCCTTATTGGAAGAGGGAAGCGTTGTGAAGGTGATTGATAATCTTATCACCGGAAAACGCGAGAATCTCACGGAAGTGGAGAGGGATATCGAGTTTGTGGAAGGAGATATCCGAAACCCGGTAGACTGTTCCAATGTGTGCCATGGCGTGGAAGTGGTATACCACTTGGCGGCGTTAGGATCCGTGCCTCGTTCGGTGGAAGACCCTTTCACTTCAAACGAAGTGAATGTGACGGGAACCCTCAATATCCTTATCGCCGCTCGAAACGAAGGAGTGCGAAGAGTTGTCTTTTCGTCATCCTCTTCGGTGTATGGGAATACCCCGTCTCAGCGGAAACATGAAGGGATGAAACCGAACCCGCTTTCGCCATATGCGGCGTCAAAGCTGGCGGGGGAAGCGTATTGTTCTGTATTCAACCGTAACTATGATATTGAAACGGTGGTTTTGAGATATTTTAACGTATTTGGACCGCGACAGGATCCGAATTCACAATACGCCGCAGTTATACCACGGTTCATCTCCGCCTTGGAAAAGGGGGAATCGCCCGTTATCTACGGTGACGGAGAGCAGACGCGTGATTTCACCTATGTGCAAAACGTCGTGAACGCCAATCTGCTTGCATCGAAGGCAAAAGCTGCAATTGGTCATGTGATGAATATCGCTTGCGGGGATGAGATATCCGTGAACCGTCTTTTAAACGGGATCGCCTCTAGAATGCAATGCACGGCGAATCCCGTGCATCTTCCCGAAAGAGCGGGGGATATCAAACACTCCTGCGCTGACATACAAATCGCTCGGGAGATTTTGAATTACGAGCCTTCGGTGTCTTTTGAAATAGGTTTGGATAAGACAGTGGAGTCGTTCCGCAATGGGGCGGCGCGTAAGTGAAGTAAAGGAGATAGGTAAACAGGATGAAAAGCGTTGATGAGAAGGCTTCCCTCTCCGAGGAGCTTATGGAATCGTTGAAAGCCCATACGGCGAAAATAGCGGTTGTGGGTATGGGTTACGTCGGATTGCCAATGGCGGTCGAGTTCGCGCGAGTTGGATTTGATGTTACCGGTTTGGAGGTGGATCAGCGGCGATGCAAATCCTTGTGCAAAGGCGAATCATATATCGCGGATTTGCAGAATAGCGACATATTGGAGGTGATCCATCAAGGCTCCTTTCATCCCACATCCGATCTGAATACTCTTCGTGATGCGGATGTCATCTTGATATGCGTGCCCACTCCTCTTAGGAAATCCAAGGATCCGGATCTCACTGCGATTCTTTCCGCAGGAGAGGCGATCGCGGAAAACCTTCATCGCGGACAGTTGATCATCCTGGAAAGCACGACCTATCCGGGGACCACCGAGGAGATCCTTCTGCCTATGTTCGAGGAGAAGGGGGTAAGGGTGGGAGAGGATTTCTTCCTCGCATTCTCTCCGGAGCGAATTGATCCTGGCAATCCGCAATTCAGCGTGAAAAACATCACCAAGCTGGTGGGAGGGGTCACTCGGATGTGCACGGAGCTTTCCGCCACCCTTTATGAACAAATCGTTTCCAAGGTGGTGCGGGTTAGCAGTGCGCGGGTGGCGGAGGCTTCAAAACTGCTGGAAAACACCTTCCGCAGCGTGAATATCGCGCTGATGAACGAGATGTCGATTATTTGCAAGCATCTGGATGTGGATGTTTGGGATGTGATTGACGCCGCCGCGACGAAGCCCTTCGGGTTCCTTCCTCACTATCCGGGGCCTGGCATCGGGGGGCACTGCATTCCCCTTGATCCACACTATCTTTCGTGGAAGGCAAGGTTAAGCGGATATGAACCCAGATTTATCGCGTTGGCGAGCGAAATCAATGGCGCCATGCCTCACCATGTGGTGGATTTGGTTTCCGAAGCGTTGAATGACAGCGGCAAAGCGATACGCGGAAGCAAAGTGGTGATACTGGGCGCGGCGTATAAACCGAACGTGAGCGATTTCCGCGAAAGCCCCTCGATGGAGATCATGGAGATATTGATACACAAAGGAGCAAAACTAAGCTATTGCGATCCCTATGTTCCGGAAGTCAAGGTTGGCAACGACATCCTGACGGCGGTTGTGGCAAATGAATGCACCATCAGCGAGGCGGATTGCGTGGTGGTCATCACGAACCACAGGGATTTTGACTATGAAATGATCGTGCGAAAATCACCGATTGTGGTGGATACCCGTAATGCCACGAGAAAGTTCGCCGATTTGGGGAAGGTATATTTCCTCTGAGGGTTTATTAAAGCTTTTCCTTTTTGGGAGAGTCGAAAATCGATGTGAAATCTTGATTGACGGTCGGTGAAATAACGGATTTTGTTCACCGACCGATTTTGTTTCCGCTTTACCCCGCTCCTTGCGCCTTATTTCCCTGCTGGAAAGGACATCTCCTCCACGAAGATATCCTGGAACTCCGGATCTTCGTTCAGCGAGAAGTGAGTTGTCATGGCGCGTATAGCCTTGAAGGTATCTTCCGGCAGATCTTTTGTGAAGAGAGCCATCTTCGCCCCGAGCAGCGCGGAATTCCCAACAGGCTCCACATTCTCCAAGGGTACCTGTATTAAACCTATTCTGCGGGCGCTCCCACGGTTTATGTAGTTGCCGAACGCACCGGCGAGATAAAGGCAACTGAGGTCATCCAGTTTAGCTCCCCATCTCTCAAGGAGAATTCTGACGCCTGCGGCGATTGCGCCTTTTGCGAGTTGCAGTTGGCGGATGTCCGTCTGTGTGAGACGAACCGGATCTTTCAGCAGAATGCTGTCCACCTTTTCAGCGAAACGCCCCGTGGGTTTGATCGTTCCGTTTTCCAACGCAGCAGCCACCGCATCCACGAGACCGCTTCCGCAGATGCCTCGCGGTTTTTCATTGCCTATCACTTCACAATCGAATCCGTCCGCCAACGGGGACACCTTCCAGATAGCTCCCGTGGAGGCTCTCATGCCCATGCTGATTTTCGCCCCTTCAAACGCAGGACCTGCGGCGGTTGATGCGCAAATCAATCGGTTTTTATCCCCGATGACGATCTCTCCGTTTGTCCCGAGGTCCACGAGTCCCACGGGTTTTTCGCTATGGAACAGATTGGTGGCAAGAACGCCTGCGAGGATGTCGCTTCCCACGAAACTTCCCAACCCCGGAAGAAATTGAATCTGCGGATTCCCGATCCCGTGCCACTCCAAATCATCCGGGGTGAACGTCATCAATCCGTCGTTCGGAGATTCAAAAGGATAATGAGAGAGCGGCTCCACGTCCACGCCGCAAAACAGATGATGCATGACGGTGTTGCCGACAAGGGTGATACAGCTCAATTCGTCCGGGGGAATATGCGCGGAATCCAAGGATTCCAGCACCATATGTAGAATCTGCGTTCTGATGGTTTCAGTAAGTTCCTTCGCCCCTTCTCCCTCCATGGCGTATTGCACCCGGCTCATCACATCGCTGCCGAAACGCGCCTGGGGGTTCAATGCCGTACGCACTGCGAGGATGCCTCCGTTTTGAAGATCAAGAAGCTGCGAAGCGAGCGTGGTGGTACCGAGATCCACGGCGATACCGTAACCCTCCTGAGGGGTGAATTTGAAGTTCGCTTCATTGGTGAGGATGCTGGTCTGCCAATTGCGAAGCTCAATGGTGATATTCTCGGTTACCTGAGCTTTGCACGCAAGACGCCAACCGTCTTTTAATTCCCGTACTGAAAACGCTTCCGAATCCTCCGGCGTGATGGGCAGGGCGCCTCGGGTGACTCGGATTTTGCATCCTTTGCATTTCCCTTGCCCCCCGCAAGGAAACTCCACTCCCTGATCAAAGAGAATATCGCGTAGTTTCGCCCCTTTTTCAGTGGTGAGTTCCATGCCCGCAGGCTGAAGGAGGATATGACATATGTTTCGCATGGTTTTTTTGTTCTCGTTAAATGAAAGCTTTTCTAGGATTATACGCTATTACATTTCGTTTTCGATTGGGACTGATCGGTTCTATTCGCCCAATCCGCTAAGATAGCAGGTAATATGTATTATCATGTATTCTACGCCAAGGAGAGGTCGCCATGCTTCGGTTTCCATTCCTTTTCATCCGTCGTTTTCATGCGCTGTTTGTCGTTTCACTTGTCATTTCGCTCGTCCTATTCGTCTCCTCCGTTCGAGCCCAGGATTATGTGTGGCTCGAAGGGGAATCCCCATCCTCCGTAACTCCTGCGACAATCAAGCCTGCTGTGAACGACGATGGCAACCCGGGTTACCTCTCCGGGGGGAAATGGTTGCAACTGCAGGTGGATGCTCAAAACGTGGCGAAAGAGGTTCCCGACGACGGCGTTATCCTCTCCTATCGGTTCACCGCCCCGGAGCAGGCGAATTACGAGGTCTGGAACAGACTCGGTTTCGAGAACGTTCGCTCTCCATTCGATTGGAGGGTGGACAAGGGAGCTTGGAATCATGTCGATCCGATGGATGTCTCTACGGACTTGGTGGAACTGCAGACATGGAACCCTCTCGGCTGGGTGGATATGGGAACCGTTACGATCGGCAAGGGAGACCACACTCTGTTCATCCGCATTTTGAAGACCAAGGACACCAAAGGGAATTACCAGCGCATCCTCTACGCATCCGACGCCATCTGTCTCTATCCCGGTGTTTGGCGCCCCAATGATCTTTACAAGCCGGGTGACATGAGCTACGTCACACCGCAAGATAAGCAAGCCGAAACGCAGGTGTTCGATCTCACCCCTCAACAAGGCGCCAACCAGACCTCCACCTCCTTGAAAGGGCTTTGGCGAATCGCGCGTTGGGATGAACCCATCGTTAAGGACAAGGATGATCCCGCCACTAGAATTCCGGACGCCTCATCGCTCTACTGGAAATCCATGGAGGTTCCCGGGGATCGAAACAGCCAGTTGCCGATGTGGATGTACGCTCATCGCTACATCCTTGCAACGCGTGTGCGTATCCCTGCGGATATGCAGGGGCGATCCTTCATACTCCATATGCCATCCATCAATATGCTTGGATCCCTTTTCGTGAACGGTCAACTTTGCGGTACGTGCGACACCCCCTTTGCGCTCTGGAACTGCGATATCACCAAGGCGGTCAAACCGGGGATGGTTAACGATATGCAACTCGTTATGAAAGATGCATGGTATGCGTTGCAGACCACGCAAACGCCGCAGGGGCCAACCCTCGCGTACATGCCTCAGGATTTGATCTCCAAATACGGTCCATCGACCTTTGATTTTCCCGTCTGGAACCATTACGAAAGCGGTATACTGCAGGATCCCTCGCTCATCGTGGCGGGAAAGGTGTATGTGTCGGACGTTTTCCCCATTCCCTCCGTGACGAACAAGATGCTCGAACTCGACATCACTCTGCATAACTCCGCCGGCGCACCAGTCACGGTCGATGTGAATAACGAGGTGGTTCCGCTCGACGGCGGCGCGGCGGCGAAGGCCTTCGCCCCGAAGGAGATAACGGTTCCCGCCAACGGGGATGCGCTGCTGAAGACGACCGAGCCATGGACCAACCCGCATCTTTGGTGGCCCGATGACCCGTTCCAATATAATGTCGTCACGACCGTTAACGAAAACGGAAAGCCCCTGGACCGCAGGAAAACGAAATTCGGGTTCCGGCAGTGGGGCTGGCAAGGGGCGTCCTTCACGCTGAACGGCGTACCCTGGTGGGGATGCGGCGATCTCACCGATTATTCCACGGACAATCCCGATCAGGCGATGGCGACGCTGAAAGCGCATGGACAGGACATGATGCGTCTCTGGGGGGAGGATGGCTGGGGCGGTATGTCCGTCAATCGCGCCTTGGACTATTTCGACTCCCATGGCATGTGCATTCGACGTACAGGCATCTTCGACGGCGAGATGGCGGCATATAACTTAACGGATGCGCAGGGCAAGCCTTACGAGCCGCTATTCCGTAATTGGCGCAAGCAGCTTCTCGCTTGGGCGAAGGGGCAGCGCAATCATCCATCCATCTTTATCTGGTCCATGGAGAACGAGATCACCTTCATCAACGCGCATGTTTTCGGTAACGACGCCAAAATAGACCCCGAAATGCGCAAAGCCGCGCAAGAGTTGATGGCGATGGACCCCACGCGTCCGGTGATGACGGATGGCGGGAACGCCTTGCTGGACCAATCGCTGCCAGTTTACGGAGGGCACTATATGGAGCCGGCGTTCACCGATCTTCCCCAGGGAGCCTACGACAAGGCGGCGTTTGCGCATCGACAGGTGTGGCCCATCACGGAGATCAAACCGATTCTCCTTGGCGAATCCTACTACGCCACGGGAACCAAACTCTCAGAATTCGCCACTGTGGGAGGGGAGACGGCGATGGAGGGATGGTCGGAGGCACGACCGGCTGTTGGTTTGGTGGCGAAGATGCTCTCCGAAGGGTATCGATGGAACGGGATCAACTTCCAGTTCTGGATGGGAGGGCAATCGAACATCTACTACAACTCCTGGCAGCCGATCGCAGTTCTCTGCAAGGAGTGGAACTGGACTTTCGATTCCGGCGAGAGGGTCACTCGCCGACTTGGAATGTTCAACAACACGCATTACCCGCAATCGATTCGTCTTATCGCGAAGCTTGTGTCGGGGAAGCGCATTTTCTCGACACTCTCGTCGCTTCACCAGTTGCCCGCAGGAGGCGTTGAGAAGTTTGACGTAATTCTGCCAATGCCCAGGGTGGCTTCTCGGACGGAGGCGAAATGGATCCTCACACTTGAGGTGAGTGGAAAAGAGGTCTTCAGGGATGTAAAATACATCTCCATCCTTGATACGCCGTCGATGAAGTTGCGCATTCCGCCCGGACGGCTTGCGGTTTACGATCCTCAGGGCTTGGTGATCCGCTATCTTCGCGTTATAGGCGTGCCCTTTGCAAAGCTTGAAAGTCTGAATATGCTTCCAGCCAAGGCGAAGGTACTGCTCATTGGCGCGGACGCCTTGGATGCGCGGTTGAGCGATTCCAGTCTCTTCGCCGCTTACGCCCAGAGCGGCCATTCCGTTATTCTTCTCGAACAGAGAAACCCATTACGGTATCAAGGGCTTCCCGGTGTGATGCCGCCCGCCAAGAACCAAGGCTACATCGCCTTCGCGCAAGATTTGGAGAGTCCTCTCATGCGCGGATTGGAGCAAAAGGATCTCTTCACCTGGGGAGGCGACGGGGTTCTGTATCGTGACGCCTACGAGAAACCGGTCACCGGCGGCGAATCTCTTATCGAGTGCGGGTAATGCGTGTTGTTG
>JAJZOL010000224.1 GCA_021811565.1 bacterium
AACACGATCTCAATTGCGGACGTGGTGGGTTCGCTCGCTCTAATACGGATGAGAATATCATTCCAACCATCCATCTTCCCTTTCCAAGAATCGATCAGATTGCTGAGATTTTCACGCACGCTCATCATGCCTTCGGCGTTTGGCATGCCCAGTCTCCAAACAAGTTCATGTTCGTGGGGACTGAATACCGTGTCCAATTGATAAGGCACGACGGATTTATCGCAATTCAGTTTGGAACTCGCGGTTAAAAGCGGTAGCGGATCGTCTTCCCCGACAACTGGAATGGAGCGGACCGGCGGCTGATATTCCAAACGCACGTCGTCTATCGCATACCCCTGGGGTTTCGAGGCGTTTTCCGCGTCGAGCCAGGCGCCAAATGTTAGGCTGATCTCTCTTATACGATCCACCTTCACTGTGTCACCTTTGGTGTTCCATAACGGGTTCAGATGAGCGAAAGGAATCCTAACATCCGTAAATTGATCGGAAAGAGGAACGACGTACCCGTGAGCGTCGCCGTTATCCTCCACCAACCCCACCTCCAAGCCGGATGTATACGGAGTGGTTCTGCGCACTCGAACGACAAGAACATTGCAGGCGCTTTCACTCTTGGGAATTCGAGACACGCGAAAGCGCAGCCCGGAACATGCAGGCGGCGCCCCGAACCCGCTTGCATCCACTTCCAATGCGACACCGCCTGGCTCCGCACCGGAAACCCAGGCATCCCTGACGGTTTGCCCAGGGGAACCTGAAAGCGAGGGCTTGGGCATCGGGGAGCCGTGATGAAACCGTAGCAAATATACCGGAGGGCGCGGTTGAAATCGTCCGGCTAATCCCCCTGCATCCGGTTGAGGATAGAAAATCTCCTTGCCGTTACTTTTCACGCCGATGCAATAGCTGAAAACCCCCTTCCGCACGTTACGTCCATTCACGGTTGCCGAAAATTGAAACGGTCGTGTCTCTTGCATTGGCAACCTTAGGAAGCGAGGGCTATCGGAATCGCGATAGTATAGTGTGACGGATGGCCTCTTCGAGTAAGCGACCGTAGCGTTGACATTCAAGGCTCTGCCAGCTGGAAGCGGATTGTCATCGCCTTGCATCCAGACAGCAATCGGCAGATTCCTCTGTTGCGGGGCGATGAACGTAGTGGATATCCCCTTGGGAACCGATATTCGAGAGTTACGCCTAAGAATATAAACTCCCGGGGTTACAGTGATTTGTCCGTTGCGCGCATTGAAAGGGATTTTGTTTAAAGGATACTCTGTTTTATGTTTATTATTCGTATCGTATGAGGGTTCGCCCGCTATCTTAGTCGCGATGTAATGAATACCTATATCGGGAAGACGGATCGTCATCGCCCTGCTATGCCAATAGATACGGGAAACCTCTCGTTGCAAGTTCGTCGCTGCGAACGGGTCCGCGACCCATACGTAATCCGGATATACCTCCATCCGCCAAACGCCATCCGTCACCCTGTCCAGAAAATAGGCGCCGGTTCCAGTGTATTTCACGATGGGGGAGGAGCCGCATCCGGCAATATGGCGCAATTTTGCAGGGTGGGGAGGAGCATCGTGGGTGGTGTTGGAATAGAGGAAATTGCGGGTTCCGAGACGCTCCGCCAGATTTCGCCTCCAGCTTACCCGAAAATCCCCGAAGCGATCATTTTGCGGATAATCCCCGTATCCCTTCAATCGAGGCAAAGTGTGAAACGCTTCACCTGCGATCATCATACCTAACGCTTTTTGTGGCGCGTAAATAAGGTTCATGTAATGGGTTTGCCAATCCACGTTCGTGGGTGCGAGTGGAAGAAGATCGTATTGAAATTGAGTGGCTATTTGAGCTCCGCCCTCACGAAACGCTCTCGCCATGGCGGGATAGAGATAACCCGTGGGGATGTCCGCCGCATCAAATTCATAGACGATTTTCGCCTTATTCGCTATCAGAGGATTTCGCATGCTTGGAAAATGACTCACCGCACCGAGGAAATTCGATGTGAGTTCGTGTCCGGATAGCAAACCGCTCGGATACCAACTGAAAGTCGCTCCGTCCGCCTTGGATTTTGCGATGCAGTCCAGCCAATCAGACCAGGCGTTATAGAAAATCGGCTTCTTGCATCCGGTGGATCGAACCGCAGCGACCAATCGATTGATATAGGCGATGATCTCCTCGTGAGGAAGACCATCAAGATCAGGCTCGTTGAATAACTCCAAAACGGGGATGGCGGGATCCGCAGCGTATGTCATGCCGTCATATGGATTTTTATGCATGAGAAACTCGCGCAAGTAGGTGCATTCCGCGTCCACAGCCTTTGGGTTGGTGATCATCTCTTGTTTGGTGTAGTTGTTGGAGAAACCTTCCGATTGTCCTGGAACCTGCCACCAAGCGATCGCGGTAAGAACGGTATAGATGCCGCGGATCTTCGCCTGATGGATGAGATAATCCAGAAGTCTCAGGTGATCGTTATCAATCAAACGCCCCTTAGCGTCGCTGATTTGACGATCGAAAACATGCAGACGAAGAGCGTCGTAACCCAAACGCACGAAATGGGTCAAATCCTCTCGAATCACTTTTTCAGGATTCGCTCCAACCTCCTTGAGGCTTAAGTAATCTATGCTGAAAGGTGGGTAATAGTTCTCTCCGAAAAGGTCAACCTCTCTGTTATCATCCCGCCAACGCAGTACTCCTTTGGAATCCATGTATACGACCCTGTCGGCTGGTTTCCTTGCATACGGCGACAGATAGGGAACGGCGGCGAATGCGAGTGGGTTCAAAGCCCCATGCAACAAAAGCGCCAAGACTATCTGGAAAAGAACCTTGTGCCAAGTAAAGTTTCGCATGCATGGTATCCTCAATGTAGATTTTGGATGAAAATCATTCAGACTATTGTCAGTGGCTCGCCTTCCAAAACCTCCACTGTGATTCGATCCCCATTTTTACGTTTTCCACCGGTCATGCCCGTAATATCGCCTTTTATCGCTCGCGGAGAACCGGGACATTTGGCAGGAATAATTCGCACGGTGGCATCCACTGTGGAAAGGAACTGAAGCGCGTCACCATCCCGAAACAGCATGATGTTGCCAGGCTTGTTCGCATGAGAACGGAAGGAGAGAAAAGCGGAATCGTACTTCGTATCGCCGATAAAAAGAGCGTCGCGAGATTGGAAGCGATATGCCGTCCCGATGGGGTTATTCGAAGCGACTATCTTCAACTCCCCTCTGTCGCCGCCTAATTCCGCATATCTTCGAAGAAAAGCGAGGGCGCGGGCGATCGGTTTGGGTCTTCCCTGGGGTGTTCCGTCATCCCAATAGATGCCGAACCTCTCTTCGTAGTAGTTATCCGCAGTGAGCCATGGAATGTTATCGCGCACGATAGGGGCGGGCAAATCAATGAGCATCCATTTCAGACAACCACCGTACCCTTTCGAATAGGCGTGAAGGTAGTGAATCATCTCTCCGACGGAGGATGTGTGGACATCCAGAAACCCGTTTCCCACCTGAATGCCGTTACTGTATCCGAATTCTCCCAGAGCGACAGGCTGATTAGGCAAGGCTGCCGATAGCCGATCCATCGTGGTCACGTTCTTTAAGACATTCGTTAGATTTGTGGGCTTTTCGTAAACATGCTGCGAGACGAAATCCAGATATTTGTTGCAGGGCAGGCAACTCAAGCAGGTGTTGTAACCGACGGTGATGAAATGATTAGGATCAGCCTGACGCACAGCCCCGCCAACTCTCTCAATCCACTGAGCGAAGGTCTCGTTCAACGCCACAGCGAAATCCGCCCACTCTCCCGTAAGCGGAATTTGACCGTTCAACTTGGGAAAGGTGGAGGAATCCTCATTCGAATCCATGAAATCAGAACTCCAGCGATCGAAAATCCAGTAAGCGGCGTAAAGGTTTCGGAGGTCGTCCTCCTTAGGATTTCCGAGAATCTGCGGCCAGGCGGGGCGTTGTTTTATCTGTGTCTCCACCCAATTACGATCGATTTTCGAGGCGTATTTTTCGTATGGCCGCAGTTGAAGCAAAGGACTCGGTTTTCCATTGAAGCGAATAGGTGCAATGGTGCCGAGATACGGTTCGTTTTGCAGATCGTATCCGAGAACCATTGTCTCGTCCCGCCAATAGGACGCCGTCTCGGAGGCTTTGGCCATGACCTCATCGCCATTCTCCCCCACGGCACCGATTTGGTGAATCAGATAGATGCCGTATTTTCGAGCGTACTCGCGAATTGCATCCCGGTGACTTCCATCCGGATCGGCGGATCCCACCCAAATGCGAAACGCGTTGACGCCCGCCAGATGAGCTCTTCGGAAATCCTCCTCCAAGGATGACAGGGTTAACTGGCAGAAACGGCTTTCGCATCCCAGATAGTTGCAGCCCGTCATGAACAGCTTCGATCCGTCTGATTGAATGAAATGTCGGCGATTTGAGGAGAGGCGTATAAAACTTTTTGGGGCTTGAGTGGTGAGCCTTGGCAACATCTTCATCGCAGCGGTTGATGTTCGCAATGCCTGAGGGACGAGGTTACGATCCCGAATGGCTTTCAAGCTCTCCGCAATAGCTCCAATAAAGCTCGAATTCCGATAAAAGCCTTGCGTGGTAATTCCGGAAAACACACAGCAGGAGCCTTTGTACTCCCCACCGTAATTCACGAGCATCCCTAAAGCCCATCCGCGATATCTTCCGTAAGTGTCCTTCGCCTCCAACAATGGTATGAAGGAAGATTTGTTCGCAAGACCAAACCCCACGGCGGAAGTTCCGGAGAACCGCTCCATAATACGGATATTTTTCGGCAGAACATGCTGTTCGGAGTATGCAAACGCCGAGAGAGCATCCCCTATATCGTAAGGTTCGTAGTCTCCGAAAAGAGGCAGTTGCGGCTTGTCAGGAAACACGGTATCGCTGAGCGGCAGATCCGTTTTGGCGGCGCCGACATCTCCCACCCATATCTGGTTATCTCCGTAATGATATCGAGCCAGCCCCGCCGCCAACCCAAAGGAAACCCGTGCTGCGTTTTGCAGATGAAGATGATCCTCCTCGCCGCCACGGTTCTTCGGCGAAGCATCCGATAAAAAATGGAAATCGCTTTCCTTCAATGCATAACGTTGCCAATTCGTGGTTATATCCACCGTGGCGACCCAGCGTGATCCATCCTTTTCATCTATCTCAACCGCCAATTGAGGCGATAGCGGTCCCCCTTTGGCTTGAAAGCAAAATAGATTATCATTTTCTGGAAAGGGTGTGGGTAAAGAGGAGGCGAATGTATCCCACTGCCATTCCCCGATATTTTTTATAACCAGTTCCGCGCACTTGCCAAACGGAGCATCGGATAAAAGTAGCTTTGAACCGTGCTCGGGCTTGTTTGTACTATGGCTCCATAAGGAGAGATCACCTGAAGAGAAGTTGAAAAAAAGATGATTTATGGGAGTGGAACTAAGAAGCATTTCCATTTCCGCCCGAGTGAGCAACCGATTATCCGCCATAGTCGTTGGATTCGAGAAAGCCTTCCCCCCAAGCAATATCAGATGCTTGCCACTTCTGAGGAACTGCTTGATACCGGAAAAACAGGCGCCGGGGCAATGAGGGCTATCGGTTAGTATCAGACAATCGACATCATTCTCCTGCGCCCACCTCTCGCTTATCATTTCCGATGCGGAGAGGAAGGAGACGTGGAAATTCTCGCCCTGTAATCGCTGGGCGAGAAGAGTGTAAACATCAGGGGCGGTGGAGAAGGATACGTGTTTGAGGATCGCTACGCGAAAGGAATGGGAGAAAGGATCCCCTCCCTTGGCGAGAGTTGGGGACATCGCAGCTCCTGTGGAAAATATCAGGAAATCTCTGCGACTCATTATGAAATCTGCATGGCTTTTGCTCATAGGGAATCTCCAATGCGGATTGGAATGGTTTCCTTGATTCGCAATATCAATTTATCCGAAATTTAAGGAAGTAGGCAAGCGTTCTGAATAAACGTTCTCCATGTCACGACCGGCGGAATCGGAGGTGTGAAACCACGATTTCCAATCATCGAAGTGATGCATTCTCGCTCTTTTAAGAGTATTCTAAATACAATATCATCCGCAAGCTAATTCCTATGAAAGGAACGGTAATGAGAATGATTCCGCTCATCCTTATCACAGCTTTAATCCTTATCTTATCCTTGGAGGAATCCGACGCAAATCCATTGCCCCCTGCATCCCATCTTCCCGTTATTAAAGAGTTTCCGGATCCTTTTCTGATGCAAAGCGGGAAGCGACTGACCACCAAGCGGGAATGGAATGCGCGCCGCAAGGAGATCATCTCCCTAATTCTCGGTTACGAATACGGACATATGCCACCCCCGCCTCGCAATCTGACATACCAACTCTCATCCACGGAATCCACGCTTGACGGCACAGCCACATTGAGGAAATATCTGCTCGAGTTCGGCGCAAAACACGCCTGCAAGCTGCATATGGAGTTGTTAGTTCCTAATGGCGACGGACCTTTTCCCGTCATATTAACCGGAGATGGCTGCTGGGGTGAGGCGCCGTTGCAAAACGAGATCATTCGTCGCGGTTACATTCTCGCTCAGTTTGACCGCACGGAAATCGCTCCGGACAGCCCTCAACGAGATATTGGCGTTTACCCCCTCTATCCCGGCTATGACTGGGGCTCTTTGGCAGCGTGGGCTTGGGGTTATTCGCGAGCAGTGGATTTTCTTGAGAAACTCCCGATCGTGGATAAGCGCCGGATCGCTATCACCGGACACTCGCGTGGCGGGAAGACCGTGCTGCTGGCGGGTGCGTTGGATACGCGAATAGCATTGACCAACCCTAACGATTCCGGCTGTGGGGGGGCGGGTTCCTTCAGGTTCCATGGTGAGGGAAGCGAAACCCTGGCAAGTATATGCAAGGTCTTTCCATTTTGGTTTAGTCCCAATTTGCAGCAGTTCACCACTGAAGTGGATCGGCTCCCGTTTGATCAGCATTTTCTCACATCATTGGTGGCTCCACGCGCATTGTTGCTGACGGATGCACTAGGGGATGCGTGGGGAAACCCCTCAGGTACGCAACTCGTCTATCTTGCCACCAAAGAGACGTATAGGTTTCTCGGAGCGCTTGAAAAGCTTGGCAGTTGGTATCGTCCGGGAGAGCACGCTCACAACGCACAGGATTGGGCGGCGTTGTTGGATTTCGCAGATTTTCAGTTCTTCCATAAATCTCATCCCGATGATTTCTCTGGTCGCTCCTTCCCCAATGAGCCAACGGCGTTTACGTGGAAAGCGCCCTGACGAGGTATTGGAATTGGATATTTCCATCGTGTTGAATCATAACTATAATCAGCCAATTGAAAGGAGTCTCAAAGAATGAGGATGTTTCGAAACACTTATCATGCGATTTTGTTCCTCGCGGCTTTTACATGCGTGGTCTCAACTGCGCCATCCCAGGCGCAAAAATTAACCCCGAAAGAGAAGAAGCAAGGATATGTGTCACTTTTTGATGGGAAGGATTTGGCGGGCTGGACAATGATGGATGCCCAGGATTGGAGCGTGAAAAACGGGATTTTGATCACGCAGGGCAAGGGGGGATGGCTAAGATCGGATCACATGTATAAGGACTTTGAGTTGCAACTTGACTTCAAAATGTCTCCCAGCCATGCGTTGGACGTGAACAGTCTCACAAACAGCGGAGTGATGCTTCGCTCCTTAAAGGATGGCAATCCCTCCTTCAGCGGCATGGAGATACAAATCATTGATGATCACGGCAGAAGCAAAAGTTTCCAACTGCAATGGCAGCGCTGCGGATCCCTTTACGGAGCCGTTCCTCCAGCCATGGATGCGACTAAACCCGCAGGGGAGTGGAATCACTACGATATCACGTTGGTTGGGGGGCATCTTAACGTAAAACTCAACGGGAAAGTGGTTGTGAACGTTCCGAACCTGTATGATCCCGCTTTCAACAAGACCATCGCGGAAGGTTCTCCGTTCACGCAAAGAGCGAAACAGGGTTATATTGGCCTTCAGAGCCACACAAATGAGGTGGATTTCCGCAATATCGCTATCAAAGTGATACATCCCGCAACCGCCGAATGATGGAGCTGCACGAGAGTACCGTTCGAATATCGCATGGGTGGAAATCGAATGACCCAAAATATCTTCGATGTTCGACATATTGACTGTGGTATCGCAACGGCATGCATGGCATAAGGTTTATCGGGTCGACTTTCCAGAGGGATCCGTTAAACCTTATCCCTGCGCAAGCGTCGGAAACTCGTTCGTCACTGGATTTTCGGAAAGATTAGTTTCCATCAAACAATAAAGATATCCAAGATATTGAAAGACTTGTTATGCTTTTTGTCGTTCAGGTCTTAAAGCATGCTTATTCATTTCCCAGACATTGCTTAGAACCTTTCCGCATGAAATTTATCTGTTTTGATAATAGAGTACGTTAATTCGCCGCATATCAATAGTATATGAAAGGATTTCACCATGCCAACAATCATCGGAGAATCTTTGCCCAACATACCTTGGGAGGATAAGCCTTCCGGCTGTCAAAGCGTCGTATGGCGGTACAGACACAACCCCATCATCCCACGCGATCTTCTGCCTACTTCCAACAGCATATTCAACAGCGCGGTGGTTCCCTACAAAGGCCAGTTCGCCGGAGTATTCCGATGCGATGATATCCGGCGGGAGATGCAGTTGCATTCCGGAAAGAGCAAGGATGGGTATCATTGGACGCTCTCCCCGGAGAGAATTCATTTTCAAGGGGATGACGAGGAGGTAATCCGATGGGAGTATGGCTATGATCCGCGTGTTTGCTGGATCGAGGATCGTTACTACATCACTTGGTGCAATGGATATCACGGCCCCACCATAGGAGTGGGATACACCTACGATTTTGAGAAATTCTTCAAGCTTGAAAACGCTTTTTTGCCTTTCAATAGAAACGGAGTCCTCTTTCCACGAAAGATCAACGGACATTACGCGATGCTCAGCCGCCCAAGTGACAACGGTCACACCCCTTTTGGCGACATCTTCTACAGTGAAAGCCCGGATATGACTTTTTGGGGGAGGCATCGTTTCGTAATGGGAACCAAGGGAGGCTGGCAATCCACGAAAATCGGAGCGGGACCGACGCCAATTGAAACGAAGGAGGGATGGCTCCTTATCTATCACGGAGTGTTGACATCCTGTAATGGATTCGTTTACAGCACAGGCGCAGCTCTCCTCGACTTGGATAAGCCCTGGAGGGTGATGTATCGCACCGCGCCATATATTATGTCGCCTCAAACGATCTATGAGTGCGTGGGGGACGTTCCAAACGTGGCTTTCCCTTGCGCCGCCTTAACGGATTCCGCCACAGGTCGCATCGCGTTTTACTACGGATGCGCGGACACCGTAACAGGGTTGGCATTCGCACAAGTGGACGAACTATTGGATTTTGTAAAAAAGAACTCTGAAGTGTAATTATCCGGCCGAACGGATCGGGCATATCCGACCGATCCGTCCGTTCGGGCATAGCGCAGAAAGCAAATAACCATGAAAGCACTTGTAAAAGCGGAAGCGGGGGAGGGTCTCCGCCTATTGGATGTTCCCGATCCCAAAGTTGGAGCCAATGATGTCCTGATCCGAATACTGAAAACCAGCATCTGCGGAACCGATGTGCATATCTGGAATTGGGATGCATGGGCCCAAAAGACCATACGCCCAGGACTCATCGTCGGTCACGAATTCGTGGGGTTGGTGGCGGGATTCGGAGAGAATGTCCATGATTATAAAATCGGTGACTTGGTCAGTGGAGAGGGTCATGTTGTTTGCGGCCGCTGTCGCAACTGCCTTGCCGGAAGGAGGCATCTGTGCCCCAACACGGTAGGAGTAGGGGTCAATCGGGACGGTGCATATGCGGAGTTTCTCTCCATTCCGGTTACCAATGTGTGGCCTTGCGATCCCCGAATACCCTTGGAGGTGCTAAGCTCATTCGACCCGCTGGGGAACGCCACTCACACCGCACTCTCGTTCGATCTGATGGGAGAGGATGTTTTGATCACCGGCGCCGGGCCGATTGGGGTCATGGCTGCGGGTATCGCCAAGCATTGCAGGGCGCGACATGTAGTTGTAACGGACGTGAATCCATACCGTTTGGAACTGGCTAGGAAAATGGGCGCAATCGCCGTGGATGTACGCACTGAGAAAGTTGATCTCGAATTTCAGAAAAAACTGGACATGCACGAAGGCTTCGATGTCGGTATGGAGATGTCAGGGAATCCTGAAGCACTCCGCATGTTGATATCGAATATGTGCCATGGCGGTAAAATAGCGATTCTCGGCATTCTGCCTCCTGCGGAAATCGAATGGGATACGGTGATTTTCAACGGTCTCACTTTGAAGGGAATCTATGGCAGGGAGA
>JAJZOL010000239.1 GCA_021811565.1 bacterium
ATCCGTGGGAACGCCCGTGTTCAGCCGAGAACTCATCACCCCGCAGGCTCCCGTTCGGATTGAAGCCATGATCCATAATTACACGCCGACGGCTCGGAATGGATTGCTGGCGGACCTTTACGTGGACGGTCATGCGGCAGGTTCCACAAGGGTGGATGTGCCGGCCTGGGGCAAGGCTCAGGCGACATTCATGTATCTTTTCGCAAAACCAGGCGTTCACACCGGCTCCGTCCGCTTGGAAAGCGTGGACAATCTTGCAAAGGATAACATCGCCTGGTTTTCAGTGAAGGTGAGGAATAAACTGAAAGTTTTGGTTGCGGACCCGGTTCCGACACAGGATCCCGCGCATGACGAGGCGTTTTATCTTGTGACCGCATTATCGCCGACCGGCGCCTCTTCGGGAACGGCGACATCCATCCTCGTGACGGTGCACCCAGGCTCCAAGCTGGCGGGACTGAACCTGCGCAATTATGACGCAGTGGTGGTGACTGGGATGACCGGTTTCACGACGCAGGATCGGCTGGCGTTGCAGGATTTCGTTTCGAATGGAGGGGGAGTGTTTCTTTTCCCTGGTCCGCACACCAATCCCGGTCAAGTCAACAGTGAGTTGGGCGGCTCAAACAATTTGCTCCCCGCTCTTCTTGGCTCACGCTATGTTTACAGCGAATCGAACGCCTTGACTTTGAATGCGGCTTCTATTAACCAGCCCGCCCTGAACTCCTTCCGTAACAATCAGGATATCGATTTAACCACGCCTCTGTTCACTCAGGTGTTCGGTCTAAAGCCGGTCGCAGGAGATTCGGTGAATGTCGACTGTCTTTTCAGCAACGGAGATCCCGCCCTGGTTGAGAGGCGTTATGGGCAGGGAAAGATACTTCTTTCCGCGTTTCCCGCCGGGATTAGCGGGGGAACGCTTCCATTCAAGCCCGCATATCTCCCGATCATCCAGCAGCTTGTGGCGTATCTCGCCGCCGGGCCGACTTCGCAGCGCAACCTTCCGCTTGGGTCCACATTAATCTCCCGTTTTGACGTTCAGGATGCGGGGAAACCCGTTCGGGTGACGAATCCTGCGGGGAATGTGGAGTTGATCAATTCCGTGCTTGGAGCGGACGGGACGATTGCCACCTACACGCATACCGGTTACGCCGGAATTTACACCTTCGGGGTCGCCGGGAAGCCGATCTCAGACGCATTCGCCTTGAACCTTCCCTCGGATGAATCGGATTTACGAGGATTGAAAAACTCTCAAGTCGCGGCGGAATTGGGTTCCAGCCAGACACAATTCGCGCATTCATCCGAGGATATTATGACGGTGGTCAGACGCAACAGAAGGGGCGCCGAACTGTGGCGAATGATGTTGTTCATTGCGTTGCCGTTGCTTTTCCTTGAGGCGTTGCTGGCGCAGCGCTTTGGGCGCAGGTAGAAAACACAGCGATCACGAGGAACCATGCTCAATAATGCGCACAACCTGATATTGATGATGGACTGGGTACGAAGTCTGCTTGGCATATCCAAGGAATCGGCAAAGCAGTTGAGCCGTATGGAGTTGTATTTCGCGGCGGGATGGCCGGTGAAAACCGTCGTGATTTTTATGCTCCTAGCGGCGATTTGGTTCGGGTATTTTTACTTGAAGGATGGGCGCCGCCCCTCGTTATGGGTGAAAATTCCGCTTCTTCTCTTGCGATTGGTGGCGTTATTCGCCTTGATTATGATGCTCCTCCAGCCGATGCTGAGACTTCAGCATAGCGCCGCCATAAGGCCAAGCGTGATTCTGCTCGTGGATAATTCCTTGAGCATGGGTTACAAGGACCCCCATCTCTCCGCCGACAGGTTGGCGCAGGAGGAGAGAGCGATCGGGGGGAATCCGTACGGAATGACCCGTGCGCAGATCGTTAGCCAAATCCTCAACAATTCTCGCACAAATCTTATTTCCGAGCTGTCCAAGAGATTCAATGTGCGGCTTTACACCTTCTGCAGCGACATTCACGCGGTTCCTCTGCCGGTTCAACCAGCGAAACTTGCATCGTGGAAATTTCAGGACGTACCGGATTCGATGCAAGGTCACTCCACGCAGATAGGGACCGCTTTGCGCAAGGTTCTGGATGACGTTTCCGGACAACCGGTGGCTGGGGCGTTGATACTCTCCGACGGAGGGAATAATCTAGGGGATGATCCTGTAAACCTCGCTTCGAGCGGACGAACGCAAGGTGTGAGGATCAGCACCCTTGGAATCGGCGATCCGACGCCCACGAAAAATCTCGCCATCACGGAGGTGCTGGCCGATCAGGTGGTGAGAAAAAACGGGCAGGTGCAGGTGTACGTAGGCGTCTCTCAACGCGGATACGATGGCAGAACCATCTCCATCTCTCTGATGCGCAACGGGTCGCTGGTTCAAACAAAGTCCCTTAAGCTGAGGGCATCCTCGCAGAAGCAGACTGTGACCTTCACCTATGTGCCGAAACAGGATGGGGTTTTCACTTACACCGTATCCACTCCGGTTTTACCGGGGGAGGTGACCACCCAGAGCAACAAACGCAGCTACATCCAGAAAGTCACTTCGAAGAAGCTGAAAATTCTCTATGTTGAGGGGACTCCGAGATGGGAGTATCGCTACCTGAAAAACGCGATTCTGCGTGACAAGCAGATAGAGTTCAGTTGTCTGCTCACTGCGGGCAATCCCGCTCTCGGGGGAGAGGGGGATGTGCCCATTGACGGTTTTCCAACGGATGAGCAAACCCTTTTCAAATACGATATCCTGATTATCGGGGATGTGCCGCGAAGCTATTTCAGCGATCTGCAGTTGGAGAATATCCGTCATTTCGTGGAGGATAAGGGGGGATCGCTCATTATCATCTGCGGACAGCAGCATATGCCGTGGGAGTATATCAACACGCCGCTCAACGCGATCTTCCCTGTGGTGGTTCCCTCGGCTCCGGATCAGGTGATTACGAACAATCCCTTCCAGTGGGAATTGACTTCGCAGGGATGGGCGGATCCGATGTTGCGCATGTCCAACAATCCTGCCGAAAACGCCCAAATATGGAGGACCATGCCGGGAATGTATTGGTGCGCCGGTGTGACAAAAGCGAAGCCGGGAGCGACGGTGCTTGCCGTGAACTCCAGTCGCAGCAACGCCTATGGAAAAAGGATTTTGCTTGCGGTTCAGAACTTCGGCGCGGGAAGATGTCTGCTCACCACCACCGATGGGTGCTGGCACTGGCGGTGGAGGGTTGGCGACCGCTATTTTTACCGCTACTGGGGGCAGGCGATACGCGCCATGACTCCGGAGGAGACGCCTGGAGGAAACCGTTTCGCCCAAGTGAACACCGATCGATCGGAGTATCTGCTGGGGGATCGTGTCTCCATTCACGCCAGGTTGCTAGATGCGTTTTATCGTCCGGTGAAGGATCGCACCGTCACCGCCACCATCAAGAGCGACACCGGCGTCACCTCCTCCATCGTGCTGACAAGCTCTCCCGCAAGTCCGGGGCTGTTCTCGGGCGACTTCCTTGCGGACCGAATCGGCAAATTCCAGTTAAGCGTCGCATTCCCCGCCAACCCTTCGGCGAAAGCGACCTGTCAGTATCTGGTGCAGAGCATCGCGCTGGAGAGGCAGCAGCCGGAGATGAACGAGGCGCTGCTGAAGAAGATCGCTGCTGCGGGAGGGGGAATCTACCTGCATCCAGACGAGATCAACAAATGGGTGAGCAGTCTCACTCTGCGCGCACCGGTGGTGAAAAGCGAGTCGGAGATCGACCTCTGGGACGCGCCCATCTTCCTCATCCTCTTTATCGTCCCGTTGGGGGTGGAATGGTTTGTGCGAAAGAAGAGCGGGATGTTGTGAGGACTTCGCTCGCGTGATACCATCACGGAATCCGATCCGCGTCGCAGATCATGCTACGGACGCCCATATCCTCCATCATTGCGGAACACTACAACCTTTCGCACTACGCATCCTCGCCGTCCCCTTCACTTCGAAACGCCGCAGGGTTTCGCACTACGGACACCGATATTCTCCATCATTGCGGAACACTACAACCTTTCGCACTACGCACGCTCGCCACCTCGCGCCCTACGCACCCTCGCCGTCCCCTTCGCTTCGAAACGCCGCAGGGTTTCGCACTACGGACACCGATATTCTCCATCATTGCGGGATTCCGCCACCTTTCGCACTACGGGATAAATCCCGAAGTGCACGCTAACGAATGCCATGAATGGCATCTGGGGAGAGGAGGCGTTTTAGGGAGCGGGGGAGTGTGTATGGCGTTCACGCCATTCGTGAGAGCGCACCTCGGGATTTATCCCGAGGGTTCGAAGTGTGGCAATTTCACTTCCCAAAATACAGCATCTCCACCCTCTCATCTATCTCCGCCTCCCATGCCGCGCATCCCGCGCCCTGATTGATAAATTGCTTTGGTAGATCCTCTCCCAAGAGCTCTCCAAAGGCGTCGAGAGCGGTAGAATTAGTTATGTTGGTCATAATGATTGTTTACCCTTTCTGTATGTGCAACTGAAAGAAAACCACCGCTTGACCTATGCGCGTTTCTTATCCGTTCGCTTCAACCCAAATACGGATAAGAACAATGTCTTTTTACAGAAAAGAGTTTACACTACCAAATCAAATTGAGAAAGGAGGCGCTTTGTGATCCTCTAATAAGTGCGTTGCATCCTGGCTATTGCTTTATCGCTCCGGCGGTTATCCCAGCTACAAATTGCTTCTGGAAGAAAAGGAACGCAAGAATTAGGGGAAGGGTGGTCATAAGTCCTCCCGCCATAAGCATTCCGAAGGGGGTGCGGACCTCCCCTTGCAGCAGGTAGATCACCACGGGTAGCGTGAGCATGTTGGGGGTGCGCAATACCACAAACGCCCACATCAGGTTGTTCCAGGACGCGATCAGCTGCATGATCCCCAACGCCGCAAGAGCCGGTTTGGAGATGGGAACGGCGATCCTCCAATAGATTTCAAACTCCGTGCAGCCATCGATTCGCGCGGCGTTCACGAGATCGTCAGGCACATTGGAACTCATGTACTGCCGCATCCAGAAGATCCCGAAGGCGCTTGCCGATCCAGGGATGATCATCGCCCAGTAAGTGTTGATGAGATGCAGCCACACTAGCATGAGGAACGACGGGATGAGTGTCACCGCGCCGGGAATCATCATCGATGCGAGGATGAAGTTGAACAGCTTACCGTGCCCCCGCGCCTGGGGGTATTTGGCGAAGGCGTACCCCGCCAGGGAGCAGAGGAACAGGGTGAGAAGGACGTTTCCGCCGGAGATGATGCAGGAGTTCAAAAAGGCGCGGAAAAGATTGGTCTCCCGATACAACTCCACGAAGTTATTGAAGATGACCGGATGAGGAATCCACTGAGGAGGGATGGTGAATATTTGAGCCTGGGTTTTGAACGCTGAAATCAAAAGCCAGTAAAACGGAAAGAGAAACAGAAACGCAATCGCCGTAAGCACGACGTAAAACACCCCCATCGCCAGCATGCGCCGCATTTTTGGTGAGTTTGACATCTCCTATTTCGCCTCCTCTCTTTGGCGAGTAATGCGAAGCCCGGCGAGAGTGATAAAAAACACCGCCACCGCGACCGTGTACGCCACGCAGGATGCGTATCCGAATTTAAAATCGGTGAAGGAGAGGTTGAAGAGATACAAGCCGAAGTTCATGGATGAGACCCCGGGGCCACCGTTGGTTAGCACGAAAATCTCGTCGAACATGTAGACCGTTCCAAGCAACGACAGCAAGCCGCAGAAGGCGAAGGTGGGGCGCATCAATGGCATCGTGACGCTCTTCACTCGCTCCCACATTCCGGCTCCGTCCACCATCGCCGCCTCGTAATACTCCGTTGGGATGCCCTGCAAACCCGCCAGCATGATAATCATGTTGTAGCCCGTCCACCTCCACACCACCAGAATCGCTACGGATGTCTTCGACCAGGATTCGCTTTCCAACCACGGGATCGGTTTGAGGTGCAGAAAAGGGAGCATATGACCGACGCCCATGATGGCGTAGTTCAGTACCCCCTTTTCCGAACTGAATATGAGGCTAAAGACGATGGCGATCACCACCATCGGGGTGACGCACGGCAAAAAAAGCGCGGCTCGATAGAACGCTCGAAGCTTCAGCCATTGGGCGTTCAGCACTTGGGCGAAGATAAATGCGAGGATCATCATCGGAGGGATATAGAGCAGCCCGATGATGAGCGTGTTCCAGAGCGAGCGCCACAGGATATCGTCATAGAGCATGGAGGTGAAATTTCCCAATCCCACCCACTTCCATTGCGTGAGACCGTTCCACTTCATAAAGCTGAGAAACAACGAAAAGAGAACGGGATAGAGGCTGAAGGCTGCGAAAAGGATGAAAAATGGCGAAATGAAAAGATAGAAATGGCGATATTTGATGATATCCCGTCTCCATTGGGATTCAGCTTCGTTTTTCATCCGTTGTTCTCCGAGTAACTTAGCGATTGCGGCGAGATCGAATCTCCCAGCCTGCGCTGCATCCTGATCTCCAGATTGCCGAAGAAGTTGCGGTTATGCATGCCGTTGGCCGCCCAGTCACTTAACGCCTCCTCGATGTAAGTGGACGCCTCCGCCCAGTCCGGCGTGATATTGAGCTTGGATATTTTTGAAATATCCCTTGCGAAGAGAACTCCGACGCGCTCTCCTCCGAAGAATTTATCCGGTTCCGTTACCTGCGGCATCTTTTGCGCGGGGAGGTAGGCTGGGAAGAGGTCGAAGTTTCGATATTGGTCCGCCTGCCCCTTGCGTGAACATAGTGCATATTTGATAAACGCCCATGCCGCCGCCTTGTTCTTGCATTGAGCAGGGATCACAAGCACGGAGCCTCCAAAGTTCGCCACGTGCAAACCTCCCTTGGTTACGGCTGGAAGCCGGAAGACCCCCCATCTGGATTTGCCAAGTCCGTAATCCTTTGTCGTGTCGCGTATGGTTCCAGCAAGCCAAACCGCCGAGGGATAGGTGGCAATGGAGTTATCGTTGATGCCCGCCATGAACTCCTGGCTGAACATCTGCACGTCCGAGCATATGCCCGCCTCGCGCATCTCCTTGATGATGGCGAGAGCCTCCTGCGAAGCCTTGGAGTTAATGGCGATTCTCCCCTGTTCGTCGAAGATTTGGCCCCTTACTTGCTGCAGGATGATCAGATACATGTTTTCCAGGGAATCCAATCCCAGAGGCAGCATCTTCGTTTTGCCGCCGGATTTCCGCAATATCTCCTCGCCTGCTTGAATATAGTCCGCCCAAGTGTCGATCTTATTCGGATCAATGCCGTATTTCTGAAAGATATCGCGCTTGTAGAAGACCGCGCAGGGGCCTGTATCCCATGGGATCGCGTAGACATGTCCGTTTTTCTCGCAGTTCTCCCAAAGATAGTCGGGAAAGCTATTCCTTAGTTGCGCTGCGACGGGGGTGAGGTCCGCCAATCTGCCAGTGTCGATATAATGCGGGGTGTCGGTGAGCTGTAGTTGCGAGACTTGCGGCGCACCCACTCCGCATGCGAGCGAAAGCATCAGGCGCGTCTGCATTTGGGCTCCCGTCATGTCCACGTTGACCTTCACATCGGGGTAGAGTTTGTTGAAACCCGGAATGAGCCGCATCAGACTTTTTGCGGCGATATTCCAACTCCACACGGTGATGGAGCCGCTTGGATGCAGGGAAGGGGTCACCACTGCCGGAACGGAGGGAGCTCCGGTTCCCGGCATGCATCCAGCAAACCAGAGATTCGCGAGAGCCGCACAGGCGAGCAGTGAGATTCGGGCAACCGTGATTTTGTTCATGGAATGAGTGTGATGCTTAAAAGTTTTGAGCATATGAGTGTGTTGCATAAATATAATCAGAATCAGTGCGCATACAATATATTCGATATATAATGGCTTGAATATGCATATGTTGTATCAGTGTGCGGTTCAAATACATTTGTGCAACACACTCATATCGCACACGTTTTCATAAGGGATAATCTCAGTTTACCGTAAAAACGACGTGAATGGAGAGGTGAATTCCCTGTATCCGGGATTACCATTTTGCTTCACTTAAATGCGACGATTCGCATTACGGATGCATTCGTTTTCCGAATGACAAGTATAAAAGCATAGTCTTGTGGGGTTGAGTTGTGTTATAACCTTATTTCATGCAAATATTATGTTCGGATCACATCAATTAATCGTCAGTCCAAAGGAGCTAATCTTATGAGAAAAAACACACGTTTCCTCTCAGCCTGGATATTCGGGCTTGCTACGCTCTTATGCCTGTCCCTCCAGTCTTTCTCGAAGGCGCAAAGTATACAAGAGACACCCGCGCAGTTCGCAAAACGCACCGCATGGTGGCGTGACGCTAAATTCGGGATGTTCATTCACTGGGGCATCTACGCCGTTCCCGCACAGGGTGAATGGTACATGAATAACGCTCGCGTGCCTCGGAATGTCTACGCACAGTACGCGAAGCAATTCGATCCCACGCAATTCAACGCTGCGGAATGGGTAAGGGTCGCCAAGGAGGCTGGGATGAAGTATCTTGTCATCACCTCCAAGCACCATGACGGGTTCTGCATGTTCCGTACGAAAGCGACAAAGTACAACGTGGTGGACGACACTCCGTGGCATCATGACCCGTTAAAGGACCTCGCCGAACAGTGCCGCAAACAGGGCGTGCGTTTTTGCGTCTATTATTCCATCATGGATTGGCACAGTCCGGATCAGGAGCCGGCGGTGGATGATCCGGAGCATCCGGTATATAACCCTACGAAAATCGTGCCCGGCAAACTGGATGATTACATTCGTTACATGAAAACAGAACTGCACGAGCTGATTACTCAGTACCACCCGGGAGTAATTTGGTTCGACGGCGGGTGGCCCTCATGGTGGACTGCCGAGGATGGTAAATCGCTGTATGACTGGTTAAGAAAACAAGACCCGTCTCTGATTATTAATAACCGCGAAAACGGAGCCGGGGACTACGGAACTCCGGAACAAACGATCCCTGAAATCGGTCCGAATGGTCTCTGGGAAACCTGTATGACCATAAACAATGATTGGGGATACAACAAGACGGACTTTGATTTTAAATCCGCGCAGGATCTGGTTCGCAAGCTCTGTGACATAGCGAGCAAGGGGGGGAATTTCCTCCTGAATGTCGGGCCTACCGCTCAAGGAATCATTCCTCAACCCGAGGTGGATCGTCTGCTCGCGATGGGAAAATGGATGGATACGAACGGGCAGTGCATCTATGGCACAACTCGGAGCCCGTGGTTGCGCCAGCAATTCGATGGCAGGATCACGGTAAAAGGGAATGACCTCTATCTGGAAGTATTCTCCGCGCCGAACGGGAATGTGGAATTGCGCGGATTGAAGACGCGCGTACTGTCCGCCACCGCGTTGGATGGAAACACCCCCGTCGCGTTCCGTCAGGACGGCGACAACCTTACGGTAACCATGCCGCAAAAGATGGATGAATACGCCACGGTGATAAAGCTGGCGTTGAAGAACAAACTCGAAGTGTCCCAGGAACCCGACGTCATTTCACCAAACGCCGACGGAGAGTTCATTCTGCCAGCATCCAGAGCGACTTTGGTTGGGGACAAGGTGCAATTGGAGAGTTTGAATGGGCCGCCCAGCGTCGGCTTTTGGGTGGATCAGAGCAACACTGTTAATTGGACAATAAACGTTCCCCAGGCGGGTGATTATCAAGTACGGTTGGATTACGCCTGCGACGACAGCTCCCAAGGGACTCTCTATTCTGTGAAAGCTCTTGGGACGGATTCCAAGGTGAGCAACATTGTGAACGGCACAGGCGGTTGGAGCGATTTCAAGACGATAACGCTAGACGGGCATTTGAGTCTGTCAGCGGGCAAGCAGACCATTTGCGTGGAACCGATCATCATGCCGCGCGGAGCGGTGATGAATCTACGTTCCATCACTTTAACACCCGTGCAATAAGAACCTTATCCTCTATGAAACCGATGCCGACTTGGATACTATTTCAATTCGGCATCCTTTCCTCTCTTTTTTCCTTCAGCATGTCTAATATAAGCCCCATTAATGCTATATTACAATTAGGATTTTGCAAATTCATTATAGAGGTGTTTCTTCCCTCTTAGGAAGCCAGTTAACCTCCTATATTCGTAATGCATCCATTGAAAAAAATCAGTTTTTGCGAATGATTCCGGTTGTTCCTTCCCTATTTTGGAATGCACGCATTCAGGAGGGAATGATCCTGTGAATTATCCAACGTTGATCTGAGCAACTTATGGGGGAATTGAATGAGAACTTTCCACGTCTTAGCCGTTCTGCTTCTTGTCATCTCTATCACCAATGCTTATCCTCAGGCCCTGTCCGATGCGAACGCA
>JAJZOL010000181.1 GCA_021811565.1 bacterium
CTCTTGTCCGCAATGGGGAACCACTGCGACATATCCATGGTTGGGAGATCGCTTTTGAGATAATCAGGTTCGGGAATATCGGCGGGCGGGGGCAAGTGGACGGGTTTGTCGGAAAGGGTCACCGCCGCTAGAATAGGAATGGCATCTCCGTCCGCGCTTTTAAACTCCAGAGACTGAATTAACTTATCGGGATATGGGTTGTTCCATCCGAACGCCACCATCCCCATGTCATCGTTGGAAGCGTTGGGCACGACAAGAGCCACACGGTATTCCGGACCGTTCACCGGTCCCCACCAATCGTTGATCTCCTCTTTTGCGCGGATGGGGATATCCACCGAAGAGCCATCCGCGTAATGAACGATGTATGTGGCGACCAAACCCTGAGTCCATGCCGACGCGTGCAGGAAATAGATGCTTGCCGCCTTGGAGTTCACCGCTACGGTGGCGGTTTCCGGCCCATCCTGGAAATGGTTGGATTTCATCACCAGAACGGCTCTGCCGCCATTGGTTTGCGGGTCTATCAAGTCGAATGGAATTCCAATAAGGGTTTTCAAGCCGGGTTTGACGTTGCGCATGTCGTTGTCGCCCTGATCCGTCCATCCGCGCACCTTTCCTCCGTTATCCGCCCACCCTTGGTTTACCACGGTGCGCAGGTTGAGGGTGGTGAAACCGTTGGCTGTCTGAGCGACGGTGGAAAGGGGTAAAATGGTCATAGCGATAATCATAAAAAGTAGAAGCGGAAGATTGAACCGCATAGCGGATATTCGCATAACGAGCCTCCTTGAAAGACCCAAAAGGGATGTTTTGGTGGGAATTCATTTCACATAAACGTTCGCTCATACATATTATCATATAATTCAGCGGAATTAATCCGACCGATCCGACCGATCCGACCGATTCGACCGATCCGAAAGGAAAGCCGATGAAACGAGTACTCCTTTGTATCGCACTTACCCTTGCTCTTTGCTGCGGTTTGCGGGGATTGGCGCAAATCATCCCGCCGACTCGCACCGCCGTCATCTCCTCCTCCGGAGTCAACGGTGATTTTAGAAGCTGGAACGAATACGATGACACCCTTAAATCCCTTGGATGGGCATTCGACAAATATCGCAACACCGAACTGCCCTCGCTGACGAAAAGATTAGGCGACTACAACCTCATCCTAACCACATCGCTCTGGAATTACGGCGACTCCCAGGATATGACCAAGTATATCCCGGAGATTCGGCGATACCTGAACGATGGCGGAATCATCCTCCTCACCGACATGTCCTACCCCTCTCAGTGCGATTGGCTTAAGGCTTTGAACCCGGATTTCTCGCTCACCTACAATGACGCCAGCGTCGCCATTGGCGCCAAATCACAGCTGAACACCACTCAGCCCTCCCTTGTTATGAAGGATCCGAACGTTTTGAACGGTTTCAATTACTGGGCGCACTACCCCAACTGGGGAAATGGGTGGACGGTTTTATTGCAAACGCAAGCCGACACGGCTCTGATGCTGGGCGCGAAAGTGGGTCGTGGCGCCCTGATTGTCACCACAACTTTCGCATTAAACGGTCCCGCGTTGCAAAACGTTTACGCTGTTGCGAAGCAGATCGAACACGGCGTGGTTCTATCTTGGAATCTTCCGACAGCCATCCCATATCCCGGAACGCTTCGCGGGGATTTGACCATCCGAAACGTGGAAAACACCTTAAGACGTATTCAACTGCGAACCGGCGTCTCAGGAGCGCAGATGGGAAAGCGATCCCAGTCCCGCCCCCTCTTATTGCCCGCCAATGGGATGGTGACGGAATGGATAAACGTTCCTCTCAAAGGCAGAGGAAGTTTTGAAGTGAGTGTATCCCCTTTCGCCGGGCTGACGCTTGCGCAAACCTGCTTCGTTCCTCCGCTACTCACGATCCATTGCAATCGTTACATCCTTACCCGTTCGGACGATCTCAATATCACCGCCAAAATCGCTGCGTCCCCAGAGATATTGGCAAAAACGAAACTCCGGATGTGGCTGAAGTCCGGCAATAAGACGATCACATTGGCGCAACAGCCCCTCTCCGCCATCAATTCGTATAATGTAAGCGGATCAAAGCTATCCGTCGGCGCATGGATGCTGACGGCTGCGTCAACCTCCAAAGGAGAAAAAGACCGCCAAGTAACTGCGGTAGAGGTTCGAAATCTGATACGTCCCCCTTCCCTATGCAAGGTGAGCCGCGGAGGGTTTATATTGGCGAACGGGAAACCATTCTTCCCGCTCGGAGTTTACCATGTCGGCACGGGAGACATCGCCGTCATCAGACGTATGGGCTTCAATTGCACCACCGGACCGATCTATGGCTCCAACGAAACGAAGATGAACGACGGGGAAAAGGCGTTTATGCGGGAGGCGCATCGGCAAGGGCTGTGGGTGATCCAGGAATTGAGCGATTATTTGCGCACCCCGCAACGGAATTTTGACACACTTCGGCGCATTGTCTCCGATCTTCGCCTGCAACCCGCCACCCTGTTTTATTACGCCATCGACGAGCCGGATCCGAGCACGCTCACGCCGAAACGGGTATCCCGTGAATGCGAGGTGATCCAAAAAGCCGATCCGCAGCATCCGACTTATGTGTTGGAGGTGCCGGGAGTCGTGGTGAAATACGCTCAATGCGGCGAGATGACCGGCGTTGACCCCTACCCCATTGGTTCAAGCGAGGACGAGGATCTCACCGGTTTTGCGCAAGCGATTGCACAAACAGTGAGGGCGGCGCGAGGGAGACCGGTGGTGGTGGCGATACAGGCGCACCGCCAGCCTCCGGGAGGGTCGAACAATCGTTATCCCACCCCCGAGGAGATACGTTGCATGTCCTATCTGGCCCTGAACCATGGTGCGAAAGGTCTGCTCTTTTACGCTTGGAGTGACGCATACCCCTTCCAAGGAAAGCAATGGGCGAGCGGATTTGAATTCAACCCAATTCTCCGTGCGGCGTTCCCGAAAATCCTACTCGAACTGCGTACTATGGGCGGGAGATACTTGGAAGGGGAGGTGAAACAGCTTCCATCGCCGAAGGACGCCCCCAAACTGGACATCGCCTCTATCAAATGGAAGGGAGGTGCAACCGTCGTCGCCGTGAATCCGACGGGAAAAGAGATCCAAACTCAACTGCATATCGGCGGAGGTATGATCCAGGAGACTTTCGGACCCTATGAGGTGAAGAGAATACCGCAGTAACGAGAAAGCGTTGTTTGCGGACGCTACACACTAAAAATATTTTCATGATGGCATACCTAAAAAAGAGCCCGGTGGTTGATTCCATCGGGCTCCAATTGGATTTACGAAGAAGGATTATTGCCAGTTTGTGTTGGTCAGATTCTGCCAAGTCATCTGATTCCATTTCATGTACTTCGTATGCCCGTCCACAAACTCGACGTTCTCACCGCCTGAATGCCGCGTCTGGCTATCCAAGTAGTTTTGCCCCCATTTCTGCTCGAACCAGTTCACTGACTCATTACCATTCCACATGAGATCATTTCCGTTGGCAACATTATTAGCGAATGCGGCTCTTGCAGGAATATATTGAGCGTCGGTGGCGTTAGGCAGACTCCAGACCCAGATATCCGCCAATTGCGACCCACAGTCCATGAACATCGCCCAGTTGGACGGTGTTGAGATCGCTGAGAGCTTGTTCGAAGGATAGTTCGGAGTGAGATCCTCCGCCAGACCGTAGGAGACGTAGTTCTGCGTGCCATGGGCGTAGTTGTAGGTGGAACTAAACATATCATCCGCACCGTTATCGTTGCTGCAACCAGCCCATGTGTCGTACCACATCATCTGATCATCCGGGCACTTGTAAACACCGGTGCTTTTGACGTAGGGATAGATCGCCATGGTCCAAAAGGCGGCGGAATCTCTGGCTGCGCCGTTATTCCCTCCATTGCAGAAGAAGTTCCAATTCCATGCAGGAAATGTCTGATCGAAATCCTGCACGTACATGTTCATACTCATTCCCAACTGATTGAGATTTGAAAGACAACTCGTCTGGTTAGCCTTTTCCCGCGCAGAGGCGAAAACAGGAAACAGAATTGCGGCGAGGATCGCTATTATGGCTATCACGACAAGCAACTCAATCAAAGTAAAGCCACGCTTTTTCATATAAAGCCCCTTTCCATATAGACAATTATGACCAACTTAGCGCACCTCATTCCTCCTCAATGCCGCATGACTACGGCACAGTTATTAGAATGCACCGAGGAAGATGCTACTGCCCTTTCGGAGCTGACGACGGCTTTTTAGCGGATGGATTCGCAGCCGAGGGAGCGGACGCGGAAGGCTTCGCCGCATTTTGCTGAGCTTCAGCCGCTCCGGCTTTCTGCGTGATTTGCTGCCATTCCGCCGCTGTCGGGGGATGTCCTCCGTGCGTGGTGAACTTCCAAACGACCAAGGCGGCTATCAGCACGACGACAACGATGATAACCGTCGCGACACCTGGGGAAATTCTGTTTGACATATCAACTATCACCTCCTCCTATTCCGTATATGTGCGAGTTATGCTAGAAGACGGTATTATCGTGAGTATCTCAAAACAATAAAACGAAGCTTGCTCTATTATTATCGCACTTGCAGACTATTGTCAAGGGGATATGCGTACATGCGGAGAATATTTTTTATTTTTTTCAGGTAAATGCAAAATTCGATTTCCAAGTATTTCGCCGAGCGTGAAATGAGCGATAATAGCCACATTTCCTGAATTTTGCAATTACCTCTTTTGAATGATTGAATCGATCCGTCGTACTCCGAGCTATTATATATCCTAATGTTTCCTCAGAAACGGTTAACATTCCATTGGCGTATTGATACTAAGCCATTTTCGTATCCTCAAGAGCGGATTTGCGCTATAATATCCCACGGTGGTTTATACGAAGGAGAATGCCATGTCACAAAGAACCGTCAAGATGCGCGGCGCGGAGTTGCCCGTCGCCGGCCCCGAATTGCATGTCGGCGATACCGCACCCAATTTCCGCCTGCATCAGCGAAGCCCCGAAGGCTTGAAGGATGTCACACTGGATGATTTCGAGGGGAAAACGCTTATTCTCAGCGTGGTTCCCTCTTTGGACACCCCCGTATGCGAAAAGCAAACCATACGGTTTAACGATGAGATATCCTCTCTTCCCGGTAATATAGATGTTCTGACCGTAAGCATGGACCTTCCATTCGCGCAAGCGCGTTTCTGCACGGAGAAAAGCACGGATAGCATCTACACCGCATCCGATCATCGGGATGCGAATTTCGGATTGGCTTACGGCACTCTGATCGAACCATTAAGGCTTGAAGCCCGCGCGGTCTTTATCGTGGGGGCGGATAAGAAACTCCGTTACGTGGAATACGTTCCCGAAGTGACCGAGCATCCCAATTATGACGCTGTTTTAGAAGTTGCGCGAGAAGCGTAAGTAATACATCCTCGGCGGCGGGACTGATACAACACCGCCGCCCTATAATTCAATCATGACCTCAAATAGAAAACTCCATCTTGCATTGATTGCGGCGCTGTGCTTTCTATGCTTCTTTTTTCGCCTTGGAAGCGCGGGACTTTTTGATTTTAACGAAGGGCTTTACACCGAAATAGCACGGGAGATGTATCTCAGACATGATGTCGTCACCCCTGTAAGCAACGGCACCATCTGGTATGACAAGCCCCCGCTGGCGATGTGGTGCGATGAGCTATCCTTTGCGATTCTCGGCATAAGCGAATTCGCCGCGCGCCTTCCCGTGGCAATCTCCGCCACGCTTCTTGTTCTGCTCACCTGGTGGTTCGGTGTGAAGTATTTCAGCGATCGCACCGGTTTGATCGCTGCGGCAATGCTCGCTTTCAGCCCGATATATCTAGGCACAGCGCGCCAAATGACCATGGATATCCACCAGAGCTGGTTTGTGGGTTTGGCGATGGTGTGTTATATCCTAGCCTACCTGCACCCTGAAAAGAGATGGAAACAGCTCTATTACCCGATGTGGATCTCATGCGGGTTGGGGTTCATGGCGAAAAGCGTGCCGGGGTTGCTGCCAATCCCGCTGGCGTTCCTTTTCCTTCTGATCAATGAGCGATGGAACATACGAGAAATCGCGAAAAGGGTTTGGGAATCAAAGCCGATACCTGGAGTTATCCTCCTTTTGATGATTATCGCTCCTTGGCATTACATGATGTTTCGTGAACACGGCATGCAGTTCTATGAACAGTATTATATTCATCACCATGTGGATCTGTTGCTTGGAAAAGACTTCAGCCATGTTCAACCGTTCTGGTACTACATCCCGTTGCTCCTTGTTGGCTTCTTTCCCTGGGGGTTCTTTTTACCGTTTGCATTGGCAAAAAAGAGCGATCCTGAGAACCACCCACGGGAATATCCTATCGTGCGAAGGTTTGTGTTTATCTGGGGAATAGCCACCGTGGTTCTCTTCTCCCTGATGAAATCCAAACTGATCAGCTATCTCCTGCCGATGTACCCCGCCGCAGCGCTCATCACGGCGGAATGGATGGATACCATACTGGAAACGAGCAAGGGAAAAGGCTACCGAATCGGATCCGTGATTATCGCCGCTCTATCCATCGCCTTGTTCGCATTCGGATACCATTTCTTCCATGCGATAGACGGTACGGCGAAAGGGGCGAGAATGTATCAGGACGCCCCAAGGCCTCTCTTCCTTTTCGGCTTGGATGTCCTGATGATCTTCATGGTTGGTTTCGTTGTTTCGGCGGTTTTGGAGTTGTTCGGGAAAAGAAAACTCTCCGTCGCCTCCATGTTCGGAGTGCTGACGATCTTCGCCCTCTTTAGTTTTACGGATGGGCTGAACGTGGCTCAGGCGTCATATAACGAACCGTTGCAGTCCTTGGCGAAGATGGCGGGCGCCAAGATGCTGCAAGGGTACCCTCTCGCAGTCTACATCGCCCGTCCCGTTAGACCAAGCATCTATTTCTACCTGCCAAAAAGAATCTATGAAACCAACAAACCGCCGGTGTACGGAAAACAGGGGATTGTGACGGAAGCGAGTGAATTGCACACCATGCAACGGTTCCTCGCTACCAATAGACCATCCTATATCCTAACCGATACGCGTCATTTTCCCGCGCTTTCCAAAGCGGAGCCGGATTTAACGATAACCGCACAGCACGGCAGATGGATGCTGGTGCATGCTCATCGCATTCCGCCATCGCCGAATTCATCGCATAAGAATTCAGGGAATCCGGAGATGATGAAATGAATATCTTAATGACCAACAGAGAACTGGATATCGGAGGAGGGAATACGTTTCTGCGCAATTTTGCAGCGGTATTATCGGCTAACGGGCACAAATGCTTCCTCGTCGCAGGAAACGGGGACACGCTTCCCTTGCAGCGCAAAGCGTTTGAGAAGGTTTGCATACGGAACCTAACCCTTCCGTGGGATCATATCTGGCTGACCCGCTTTATTCAGAAGCATCGTATCCAGTTGGTGAACGCTCACGCCTTGATACAACTCCCGGTAATCACCCGCGCTTGCTGCAACACCCGCACCCCCATGGTGTTAACCCTTGCAGCTCCCTTCCCCGCCAAACGCGTGGAGCGATATCTTCCATTCGCAGAGGGGGTGATGGTGATGAATGAATATCAACGCGACTACTACATCAAAATGGGTGCCAAACCCGAATCACTCTTCCGCACCTATTGGATGATGAACTGGGACGTCTTCGAGTCAGGAGCGAAGAAATGGGAGGAGAGAGAATTCGACGCCGTATACTGCTCCCGGCTTAGCAGTACGAAAGCCCCATTGGCAATCGCATTCCTCCAAGCTTCAAAACGGATGTTACGAGATTATCCAAAAATGCGTGTCGCGGTTATCGGCAATGGCCGTCATCTCTCCAAGGTTCAGCAGGCTCTTAAGGAGTTCAACGCCGCTGCGAAGGATGTTCGCGCGAAGCTATTTACCGAGGTGCTCGATTCCGCGCCATACTTTCAAAACTCCCGCACAGTGGCGGGGGGGGAACTACGTATGCATAGAGGGATTGGCGGCGGGCGCGAATGTTGTCGGCGCAGGCTATGACGGTGTGTTCGGTGTTGTCGACGCCTCCAATCTCCTCGACGCCACGGATCAGTACTTCGGCGATCATATCACTCCGATCACGGGCGAGGAGCGGGTGGAAAATCAGCTTGCCAATCGGTTCGAAACCTCTCTTAGGAAGGCGCTGTCCGCCAAGCCTGATCCCGATATCCAAGCCAAGGCGAAGGGACTGTTTCGCAGGGAGGATGTCGTTGTGGATTTGGAGAAGGAGTTCATGAAAGCGATGTCCAGGATGTCGAGATGACACTCATCAATATCTCCCCGCGCAAACGCCATGTCGCCTATATTCTGATGCTTCTGGCGGTCTCCTTCTTCAGTTTTTTTTGGAAGCTCGGTTACAACGAGGTTTTTGATCTGGACGAGGCGTTATACGCCAATTGCGCGAGGGAGATGGCTCTCAATGGCGATTTCATCACCCCGCACATCAACGGAGTTCCCTTTTACGAAAAGCCCCCGCTTGTCTATTGGATGGGGGCGTTGAATTATCGACTTCTGGGCCGAAACCCATGGACGACGCGCCTGCCATCCGCTTTACTTTCCCTGCTAATGACGCTGATGATTTACTACTTCGGGCGCAGCCGCATGAATGAACAAACGGGCTTCCTCGCCGGTTTGATGTACGCTTTGAACCCCCTTGTAATAGGAGAGGCGCACCAACTGACCACCGACGCCACAGTCGCATTTTGCATCGCCGCCGCGCTCGTATGCTTCCACGTGGCGGTCTCCACCCGCGGCAAGCCTCTATGGTATTACGGTTTCTGGGTTTTTTGCGCTCTGGGGGTGCTCGCAAAAGGCGCGCCCGGAATCGTATTCCCCGTATTCATCGCATTTACATATCTATATTGGGTCAAACAAAAGCGACTTTCCGCAACTCTTGCCGAGTTGAAGCGTCCGAGGCTGTATATCGGGTGCATGCTCTTTCTCGTTATCGCCGCCCCGTGGCATATAGCCGCATTGGTTATCGACGGAAGACCTTTTTGGGAGATGTATATCATCCGGCAGCACCTCGGACGGTTTTACGGATTGGACAAAGCCCACCATGCCCCGATCTGGTTCTATCTCCCCGCTCTTCTGTTGGGGTTCATGCCTTGGAGTTTCCATCTCGGACAAGCCTATTTCCGACGCGAGGAACCTTCGGATAATATTGAGAACCGTCATTTTCGTCTGTTTCTGAGGATATGGATGGCGGTCATATTTATCGTATTCTCATTGAGCGGATCCAAACTGGTAAGCTACATTCTTCCCCTCTATCCCGCCGCCGCCCTCCTAACGGCCGACTTTTTGCTAAAGGCGCTGGACCGGGAGCGATACCGCCTGCCAATTCTGATTGGCGCGGCGTGCTTTTTCCTATTCTCGCTGACGCTCTTTTTGCCCATCGCCTTCATTCATCCAATTATCGCGGCGGTCAATCATCGCATGTCACGCCCCATCTCTCTTTCATCCGTCCCACCGGAGGTTTTTCCATGGATCGCTCATCTCACAATCGCTCTCGCCGTAGGTTCCGGAGTCGCACTCATTTGCCTATGGATTAAACGCACCCGTTGGTTTCTCTATTCAACGTTCGCGTGCATCGTGGTTTTCCTCGCTATCGCCATTGGCGAGGGATTGCCCATCATTAAGAACGAGATGCAACTCCCGCTTCTATCCTTGGTGAGAAAAATTGACACCCTCGCTCCCATGCCAAAAACGATTCTCATTGCCACAGGTCCACCTAGAAGACCAAGCATTCTTTTCTATCTGCCGAACGCCTATTTTAAAAACCAATCACCGCTGTGCAACAAGGTGGTGGAAATGGAGCGAATGCAGGATGCCATCAACTTTGTAACCACACATCGGGATTTTGTGGTGCTGACCTCCTCAAAGAGAGCATTCATTTTCATCCAGCAGTACCATATGCATCCAATAATGACCAACATGTATTGGTCTCTTCTTAGGCAATAAACGCATCCTAAGCGGCAATCGGGCACTTATGGAGATACTATTATAACACAACACGTATAAATCATTGGAACAATTTCGAATGCAAGAATGCATCAGTGCTTCATAGATGCAAACAATTAAACATATAAGGAGAGACCGATGAAATTTCTTGCGGTAATTGCTGTTCTTGGGGTTGTTGGAATCCCCATGCGCTCTCAAGCTCAACCGATGAAAAGATTTGAAATAGGCAAAGTGGTTTTGTTACCCGGCAAAAATCCCGTATATTGGGGGATTGGGGGGGATACCAA
>JAJZOL010000041.1 GCA_021811565.1 bacterium
GCACTCTTTTCGCCGATATAAGAAGTCGACTCTTTTTTTTATGTTTAGTTTCTATTATGATTGTTTTATCGAATTGTTGAATCGCTTTTGAATATTTTTTTTCTTTATATAATATAATTCCCAAATATCTATATGCTTCTGAATCACTTGGTCTTGTTTTGATTACATTTTTAAATTGCTGGGCTGCTTTGTTATATAATTTTAATCTGTAATAAACTTGACCAAGATTTTTAACCCATTTTAAGTTATTAGGATATTTTACAGTTAATTCTTTCGCTTTATTTATATATTTTAATTTACTGAATGAAATAGTGTTTTTAATTTTATTATTTTTCGAGAATGATTTATATTCGTAAGGCTTATTTTTAAATAAACAATTACTCTCGGATATAGCTAAAAAAAATAATAAAATAAAGAAAATAATTTTTTTAATTGAATTGTAATTCATTTCATTTACCAAATTTATTCTTTGTAAGGATGGATTATATCAGCAATTTATTTCAGATCCAATCCCAATCTAAATCATATTAGAATTCACCGTCAATTATCATCCTTCAGAAATGGATGGATTAAGCAACATATTTTCTGTAAATTAGTCCAGGTGTTTCTCCGGTTGTTATTTAGATTTATTCCAATTTGTCCTCGGCTAATTATAAATACGTTCGCTCCGTCTCCCAGTCCTCGGATATCTCCATCAGCACGGCGCTTATCAGTCTAAGACAGTAATCCTCGTTGGGAAACAGTCTGACAACCCGCGTCCTGCGCCTTATTTCCTGATTCAGGCGCTCCATGATGTTGCTTGTGCGAATACGACGATGGTGCGCAGCGGGGAAGGAAAAAAGGTCAGTCCCTCGGGAATCGCTTTTTCTATCCAGTCAGCCAGGCGCGGTGCGATCTTGTGATACTTCGTCACCATCTCTCTCAGCCGCATCTCCGCCTCCGCGCGATCCTTCGAGATGAAAATCAATCGAATGTCCGATCCAACCTCCGTTCTCATATCCTGTTTCGGAACGTACGCCTGAGCGTTTTGCTGCAGATGAAACTGACATCGCTGCCAGGGAACGCCTCCGAACACAGCTCGCCTGGCGGCGCCAAGACCTGAATGATCGTCCGATACGATCAACTCCACTCCGCGAAGACCCCGTTCGACCAGAGACTGCAAAAAATTCCGCCAGTGCACCTCATGCTCCGACAGGGATACGGACACCCCCAACACAATGCGCCTTCCGTTCGAAAGAAGGCCGCAAGCCGAGAGAACCGCCGCATCACGTACCCGCCGTCCGCGCGAACCTTCTCGTAGCGAGCGTCAAGATGGAGATATCGACACTCGCCAAGCGGACGATTGCACCATGCCTCCAGAACCTCGTCCAGTTCCGCGGAAAGGCG
Source organism: bacterium (assembly GCA_021811565.1). GTDB lineage: Bacteria > Armatimonadota > Chthonomonadetes > Chthonomonadales > CAJBBX01 > DTKV01. Next base: position 1,387 of record JAJZOL010000041.1, read on the forward strand.
GGAAACCTGAGCCGAGGAAACCTCAAAACCGCAAAGCTCCTTGGTGATGCGAGCCACTTTCCGAGTTGAGACGCCCGTGACGTACATTTCGGCCAGAGAGAGCTTTAGAGTCCGTTCGAAAGAACCCTTTTCTCCAGAGCGGACGGATAAAAGCCGTATCCGCGAACCTGGGGCGCTGAAAAAGTGATTTTCCCCATTCTCGTGGCGAAGGTCTTGTCCTTGAAACCGTTGGCGTGACCTTGTCTTGACCCGGTACGTTCACAACGGTCCGCGCCTAGGTGACGACTACGCTCCATAAGAAGGGCTGCGTTAACCAAAAGACGCATCGCCTCCTGAATGGCATCCACTCCCTGATTGATAATTTGCCACGGCAAATCCTCCCCTAATAGCTCTCCAAGGAGGTCGTATGCGGTAGAATTAGTTGTGTCGGTTATAATGTTGGTTTTTTTCTTTCTGATTAATCAACCGAAAGAATACCACCTTATGACCTACGATCGTTTCTTATCCGTTCGCTTCTGTCTTTGACCTCCGAGAACGGATAAGAAACAGTGTCATTTTACAGAAAATAGTTTACACAACCAATGGAATGGACAATGGAAAGCTAATACCCTGGATCCCCTGGAAGTAAACACGGATCCCCTGAATGCATCTTCTGGTCTGTTGAAAGATATGATTCTCGTCCCCATGAATTTTGCACCTGCTGTTGTTTCCGAAAATGATGCAAAGACCCGAATCCGTAGTGCCGAATAGTATATATGGCACCTGCGCCCTCAAATGCAACTCCGCATGCTCCGCCTGCTCCCTCAAACTCACCGCCGGCCCATTTATCGATCAATAACGATAATTGATCGAACTCACCTTCTATATAATCCCAATTATCTTCCCATTTTTTCCTTATCCAATCACCCGTTACAATCATCCAATGAGGCCAATGCCCGCTCGGATCCAGCATATTAATCGGATCATCCCCGCAGTACACGTAGGCAAGCTGGCTTAGATCGGTGTCCCTGGTAAGGAAGCTTCCGGTTGCCGGATCGTAATACCTCGCCCCGACCTGCATGATCCCCGCGTCCCCGTCGTTGCGGTAGCCGGATGCGGCTCCGAACTGGTAGGGCGAGGAGGTGGAGCCCGATGTCGCGACGGTGTTCCCGAAGCCGTCGTAAGTTGCGGCGGCGGTCACAGCACCCGAGGCGTTTGTGAAGGTTCTCGCGGAGCCGAGGCCGTCGTACTGGAAGAACTCTCCGTTCCTTCGGATGAGGGATACGCCGTAGGTGTAGGTTCCTGTGAAATTCCCTCCCTGCTCTTCAAGAATAACCCTTCCGCCGTCGTAGAGGGAGACGGTGGTCACCCCGCCCGTCGTCCGGCTCACTCGTCTTCCGAGAGCGTCGTAGGCGTAGCCGACAACGTTCGATCCGGTGGTTATCGAGACCAACTGGTTGTCGTAATCGTACCCGAATGCCGTCGTCACCCCGTTGATGGTTTCGAATGTTTGGTAATTGAGGAGGGTCATACTAGGAAACTGAGAGATTAGGTTTAGGGCAGACATGTTCGTGTTCTCACAACCTGGGTCGTCGGAAACACAAAAATCAAAAAAGACTTGCCGGAATTAGATCGAATCGGAAGGATTCCGATCCGTGAACCGGGGACGGTTCGCGCTCATCCCTCGCGGCGGATTTTTAATGTCTGCGATAGAATAACACTTTTGATTGAGGTTGTCAATGGGTTTTATGAAAATGTTGAGAAATATTTTTACGATCCGCTATGAAAACCCTGAAAACGATACTTATGTCCAAAATCAATCATACAAGCACAACCGTGCCATGACAATCATACAAGCAAAAACTAACTATCATAAATGCGAAAAGAATGATGAAACCTGTTCGTCATCCTCTTCTCCCACATACACTCAATTGCCTTCCCGATCGATTGACAAACGGATAGGAGGAAGCAATAAACTCGCTCATTCAAGTGGAAAATGCAAAAGCGAAAGAACATCGAACCCCGAATCCTCTCATGACGATCAGTCATCCCAGTAGCTGGCAAGCTTAATATCCGGTTATGTACGCGCGAGCGTCTGGAAACCGAATTCACGCGCGAATTGAGCGGATTTTCGGTTCGGAAATGGGGTCTGGTATAATGTTATGAGGTAATTGTAAAATTCAAATACATGGCTTGGAACGCTCGTTCCACGCATGGCGATATACTGAATATACGAATTTTGCAATTACCTGTGTTTGGTAAACAATATCTATTCGGTTTCGCCCAATCAAAGCGACAACCTGCAAGGAAATGACAAATGAAACATCCCATCCTACGACTCTTGGTTTTCGTCTTGCTTGTGTCCGTGATTCCTCTGCGACACGTTTATGCTGACGACGCGATAACACCTCAGGATCAAACTCTGTGGGTGGGACAGTTTAACCAGTGCTCTTACAACGCTTTGGCATCGGTTCTCACCTACTTCTACGGTCCCACACCGAAGTACGCAAACCGCAAGGACTTCGAACAAGACACATTTTTCCAGCCTCTGAACTCCACCGGTTACGGTGCCTATTTCGGCTGGGCGCCATGGACTAGCTACATGGTTAATTCGGGAAAAATCGTATGGGATAACCGCCCCGTTACCGATCTTGTCGCGCAACGCTTCTCCCTCGCGACGAAGGAGCTACCGCAAGTGTTGAATATGCATTGGATTGATGTGAAGTACGCCCCGGGTGAAAAAAAGAGACTTATCGCCAAGTTGATGTCCGAATTGAAAAAGGGGCCTGTTGTAATCTGGACGCCTTACGCCGCCGCATTAGGTCCGAAAAGTGATGGGTGGAAATCCATTGTACGTGTCTCCGATGACGAGTACAAGGTGCCGTTCAGCCCCTCCATGACTCATTCCGTCACTCTCTACCTCCGCCCGGATAATCAGATACTCGTTACGGACTGCTCCGTGTATAACGGCGTATTCCTCGCGGATCCAGCCACTGTGGTAAGCGTTGCAGCGTCGATGTCGGCTTCCGTTCGAATACGGATGAACAATCAGTCGAGCATCTTCCAACGAGGACTCAAGGGTGTGAAGGACGATCAGTTTGATGTGGTCTTTTTCCGTAAAAAGGGGAAAGGCAATCAAAAGGATGCGTCGATTCCGAAAATGAATGGGAGATAATCTCCGAAAACGCATACTCTGACTGCAAGGATGTTTTCCAGAGACATATCTCATGCTTAGAAATGAACTGGGGAGGATAATGGCTATAGCAGCGATGATAACGTTTCATTGCTCAATCGCTCAAGGGGCGACAGCCCTATCCTCCCCCTTCATGATCTTGCATTTTCGGAACTATCTTCCCATGATCCAGCAATTCAACCATGACGACCCCGAAACCATCCCAACCACCATTCCGAACTCCGAAGCCGCCGAATGGATGAAGCGGAATGTACCATTATTTGATTGCCCCGATAAAAATATCAAGCAAATCTACATGTTCCGATGGTGGACCTACCGCAAGCACATTCGCCTCACCCCCGATGGCTACATTGTCACGGAGTTTCTTCCCGACGTCCCTTGGGCGGGCAAGGATAATTCAATTTGCTGCGCGGCGGGACACCACATATACGAGGGGCGTTGGATTCGGGATAATCAATATCTTAATGATTACTCCGTTTTTTGGTTTCAAAAGGGGGGAAATCCTCGCTTATACAGCTTCTGGGCGGCGAATGCGATGTACGCCCGCTATCTTGTGAATGGCGACAAGTCATTCCTAGTCAATCTCCTCCCGGACTTGATACACAATTACGAGGGGTGGGAAAGCTCCAACTACAGCCCGCAAATAGGTCTTTTCCACCAATCGGATAATCGCGACGGAATGGAGATATCCATCGGGGGAAGCGGTTATCGCCCCACCATCAACTCTTACATGTACGGGGACGCCGCGGCGATATCCAAGATCGCTCAAATGGCGGGCGAGCAGGATATTGCAAAGCGTTTTCGGGAAAAAGCCGAACTTCTCAAGAGCAATGTGGAGAGGATTTTGTGGAATCCCGCGGATCGGTTCTTCGAGACATCCCCTGACGGGGAGAATATCGTCGGAGTGCGGGAGGAGATCGGTTTCGTCCCATGGTACTTTGACCTTCCCGATCCCGAATACGACATGGCGTGGAAACAGTTGATGGATCCCGAGGGGTTTTACGCCCCTTACGGTCCCACCACCGCGGAGCGTCGCAATCCGCGATTCATGTTTTCGTATCCCCATGATTGCCTGTGGAACGGTCCATCCTGGCCCTACGCAACCAGTCAAACCCTTACCGCCTTGGCGAATTTGTTAAACGACTATCCAAAGCAGAGCTACGTTAATAAAAAGGATTATTTAACCGTTCTGGAGAATTATACGAAATCGCAATACAAGGACGGCAAGCCTTGGATCGCGGAGGATTTGAACGGGATCACCGGAAAATGGATCGTGGACCTTCCGAGAAGCGTCTGGTACAACCACTCCACCTATTGCGACCTGATTATTTCAGGTCTGATCGGCATACGACCGAGGGCGGATGATATCGTGGTGGTGAATCCCCTATTGCCGCCTGGCACCTGGGACTACTTTTGCTTGGACGGCGTTCCTTATCATCAACACAACCTGACGATTCTATACGATAAGACAGGCGAACACTACGGTCGAGGCAAGGGGTTGCGGATATTCGCCGACGGCAAGCTTATCGCTTCAGCCAATGGATTGCAGCGATTGACCGGACGCCTGCCAGACAACAAGGAGAAAGCTACGAGCGTAAACGATTCGTTAGGTTGGGTGAAATACGCCGAAAATCCCGTTCTCGGAGGGAATCTCGGCACCTGCTTCGATATCTCCGTATTGAAGGATAGGGGCGTTTTCCAAATGTGGTTTTCCTGGCGCCCCAAACAGAGCATCGCCCTCACGAAAAGCATGGATGGCATCCATTGGTCGACTCCCCAAATCGTTCTCGGGCCGAACCCGGCCAGCGGATGGGAGGGGGACGTCAATCGCCCCTGTGTCATCAAGGGACCGAGCGGGAAATATCAGATGTGGTACACCGGACAGGCGGACGGCAAATCCTGGATTGGATACGCGGTAAGTGTGGATGGCGCGCATTGGGTGCGTCAATCGAAAAAACCGGTTCTCTCGGCGGAGGATCCCTGGGAGAAAGTGGCGGTGATGTGTCCGGATGTCCTCTGGGATGAGAAAGATCATCTCTACCGCATGTGGTATTCCGGTGGAGATCAGTACGAGCCGAACGCCATCGGTTACGCCACGAGCAAGGACGGGTTACACTGGATGAAATCCCCCGAGAACCCGATATTCACGCCGGATCCCTCCATGGACTGGGAAAAGGATCGCGTCACCGCATGCCAAGTGGTTTCGTACAGGGGTTGGTATTACATGTTTTATATCGGATTCCGAGACGTAGACCACGCTCAAATTGGGCTGGCGCGATCGAAGGACGGAATCCACGGTTGGGAGAGATATCCCGGCAACCCCATCGTAAGCCCCACCCCGGATGGATGGGACGCGGACGCCTGCTACAAGCCTTACGCGGTGCGGGACGGCGATCGTTGGTTGCTTTGGTACAATGGCAGACACGGGGGAATAGAGCAGATCGGTCTGGTCATACACAATGGTTTGGATATTTGGGGGAAATAAAACGCTATAAGATGACGCTCACGAAACGCAGTTCCGTTCTAAATAGACGACGCACGGGCTCCAAATCCCGCCAGCCCGTTTGGCAATTGCATCCCTGGCTTTTTTCCATCCTAATTTTTTACCTTATTAGCCTCTTGGGCATCACCGCCGCCAACACCCTGGGGCCGGATCGCTGGTGGTGGAGCAGTCTCAATCTCTACCTGCCTCAGTGGATATGGGCGATTCCAAGCGTCGTCCTTCTCCCTTTTATCTTTGCGTACATGCGTCGCTGGATCTGGGTTCCCATCTTCTGCATCCTGTATGTGTTTGGACCGCTCATGGGATTTTGCTATCCGCTCCGTCTCTCGACGGCACCGATCATCGACGGGCGGTCCTTACGAGTGATGACCTATAATGTAAAGTGGGGTAAGGAGTCCTGGCAGGCGATCATACAGCATATCCGCGAAAATAATCCGGACTTGGCTCTTTTTCAGGACGCCGGAACGGGATATATCCCGATCCTTCAAAAGCTACTTCCGGGATGGCATATTCGCGGGGAAAGCCAGTATATCATTCTGAGCCGCTTGCCCATAGTCAACCAATCGTACCAAACCATATCCAGCCCCTTGGGTGATTTTCCCACCACAATCCTTTTCCGGTGCGATATCCTCCTCGGCAATCACATCATCCCCGTATATGACCTTCATCTCCTCTCGCCCAGAGTTGGCTTGAACGACATCCGTTACTACAAAGATGATGGTATCGACGGACTACTCAATAACGTGGATCGCCGAGTAAGACAAGCGGAGGCGGTGGCGCAGGCGCTGAAAAATCAGCAGGGCCCCTATATTCTGACCGGGGACCTGAACGCACCGGTCCAATCTCTGGTTTGCCGCGCGTTCAACCGAATCGGACTGCATGACGCCTTTTCCGAGGCGGGCGTGGGGTACGGTTACACCTATGGGCACGATCTGCCTCTGCATCACGATTTCATGCGGATTGACCACATCATGTTGAGCAAGGAGTGGCAAGCCCTTCACAGCCATGCGGGAAGCTCACTGGGCTCGCAGCATTGCCCCGTCTTTGCGGATATCACTTTGAAGAAAATTGAATGACTTCCTTGTTGCCATAAGCGGCAGCCTATGTTACAATGAGATGGATTGAGCAATATATCAATAATTGCAAAATTTCCATGAACGGATTTTTTTCAAGCGCTCGATATTCAAACTTGGAATTTTGCGTTGACATACATGAATGATTTGGAGATATTATGCCCGAAGTAATTGGCGTTTCATTTAACGATGTGGCGAAATCCTACTGGTTTGATCCGGCGGGATACGACCCTCCCTATAATAGCAAGGTTCTGGTTGAGACCGTTCGAGGAGAGGAACTAGGAACGGTTCGCATTCCCAAACGCGAAGTGCCGGAGGATGAGATACAATACCCTCTCAAACGGATACTGCGCATGGCGGATAATGTCGACCTTGCGCATGTGCGAGAAAACGCCGCAATGGCGGAGCAAGCTCTCAAGATATGTTGGCAGAGCGTGCACCATCTTGAGTTGCCGATGAGATTGCTCAAGGCGGAATACTGTTTCGACGCCAGCCAGGTCACCATTTTCTTCAGTGCGGAAGGGAGAGTGGATTTCCGCGAGTTGGTCAAGGAGGTGGCGAGCCAGTTGCATTGCAAGGTGCAACTTCACCAGGTGGGCGCGAGAGATCAGGCGAAGGTCGTTGGAGGGGTCGGACCCTGCGGAAAGGGTCTCTGCTGCGCCACCTTCCTGACGGATTTCGCCGCCATCTCCATGAAAATGGCGAAAGATCAAAGCCTTTTCCTCAACCCTGTAAAGTTCTCGGGGCTCTGCGGAAAGCTAATGTGCTGCCTGCGATATGAGCATGATCTGTATGTCGACGCTAAAAACAACCTTCCGGACGTGGGGGCGGAGGTCAGCACTCCGCGGGGTGTCGGCACGGTCGAGAGCTTGAATGTTATCAAGAACGAGGTGAGCGTCCTCATTCGTGACACAAAGGTGTGTCTCGCCTTTCCCGTTGCCGATATCCGGGTCTTGGCGCCTGCGCGTTGCGAAGCCTGCCCGCGCTGCGGAAAAGAGGATCCCATGATGGAGGACGAGGGCGTGTCCCTCGATGATTCAGAAGACATCGCCTAATCCGATTTTCCTTGCCGGTTCCAAAGAAACATCCGTTATTTCGAAGTGATTGCAAAATTCAAAATTCGCGTACAAAATCGCCGTTTGCATACTTCAAGAATCGATTTAAATTTGTTGCAATCTCCTAATTCCGGTTCTCGCCCGAGAGTTGTCCCATGCGCTAAAAACTTTTAGGGAGGATGCCCCATGCCCAATCCGTCCGATAAAAGAATCATTCGCGAACTCGCCAAAGAGGTCGCCGAGATCGCCGCATTGCCCGTGCAAGAGGAAAAACGCGCGATGTGGAGAAAACTGAACGGTCTCAAACCCGATCGTCCCATGGTTTTGATCGACCAGGTTTGCTGGAATGAGATGAACGTGGACGACGAGTTAACGCTGCGCTGCGAGGATCCGGAATGCCGAGGATACGAGAATTATCTACGCATGACGCTTTATCAGTGGAGACATTTCCCCGTGGATATGGTTGTGGAGCCATTCGTCAGGGTCCATAAGGCGATAGGCAACACCTGGCTTGGCGTTGGCGCGCAGGAGGATATCGCGGTGACCGATCCCACGAACAGCGTGGTGGGCCACGCTTTCAAGAACCAGTTCGTCACCGACGAAGATTTGGACAAGATACATATGGCGAGGGTCACCCATGACGAGGCTGAGACGGCGCGACGGCTGGAGGTGGCGCACGAGCTTTTCGACGGCATCCTTGGGATATTCGAGCAGGGATTGGATCCCAACCTCTCGGTGTGGGACCCGATATCCACCTTCATGGGCGTGCAGGAGGCTCTCTACACTATCATTGACCGCCCGGAATACATGGCGGAGCTTGCCAGGCGCATCGTGGGAAGCTTCATGGCGATGCTGGATCAGGCGGAGGAGTTGGGGGTCTTGTGCCACAACCAGTCGCTCATCCACTGCACCGGGGCTTACACCGACGAACTGCCCGCTCCCGGGTTCGACCCCGCCAAGCCGCGCACCAGGGATATCTGGATGATGGGGCTAGCGCAGATGTTCTCCACGGTCTCCCCGGCGATGTTCGAGGAGTTCGAGGTGGATATCTGCATGCTGATTTCTTGAGTGGCATT
>JAJZOL010000180.1 GCA_021811565.1 bacterium
TTCGGAAGAGTGGTGACGTTAACTTCATTCCGTCCGCAGGCATGCGCCGCTTCCGTTATCAAGTCGGAAAGCGTCGAATAGAAGCTCTCCTCCCGCGCTTCGCCCTGGGAGTCTATTTCATGAATGCATCTCAGATACCTGGCGTACAGGGGTTTCGTGTTCATATGTGTCCGTAATCCTTCGCGCGAAACGAGCGACTTCATTCATCCGCGACGCGTCCCTTCAGCGCATGCACCCTTCGCATGCTCTCGCTTCGCTTCCGGTTCGCCTCATAGCTCTGTGCCCCCTTCACTTTACCCTCTGACCATAACTTTTTACACAGTTCGCTGAATCTCTCCCGTCAGTGCGTGTCGCAGTAATGCATGGATCCAGGAACCTCCGTCCCACGTATGCAGCACACGCAATTTGGCGAGGCATGCGGTCTTCCGTCCGGAGTGAAGTGTTTATTTTAAGCGGCTTACCGCTTAACCAGGCTTTATAACCTCAACCAACGGGTAGTGGCCACACTACCGCTCCTCCGCTTTTGAAAAGCAATCGGTATTATAAACCATGCAGTCAAATTGGTCTCCCCCCATTCAACGCCTTTGGATGGTTTATGATTACTAGCAGTTAAATGTTTCGCGAATACGCTTTCGAAAGTTTTCGTCCGACGAACTGCAAGAAAATAGGGGGAAGCCATATATTTCAACAAATCCCCGGAAAGTGTTTGACAAATCCATTTCGGTTATGGTTTGATTAAAAACACGGCTAGCATATGCCCGGAATAACCGTATTTCGTCCTTTTATTATGTAAATGGGCGGCTCGGATTTAATCGCTGAGAGATGGCATGACCATAGGAGCGTTTCGATGAATCAACAAGTCAAAACCGGTCGGCGTGGATTCCTGAAGCGTTGCGGGGGCGCTATCCTCATGGTCGCAGGAGCGGTGCAGACCCCAAGTGGTTCGGAGGCTAAGGCGACAGAGATGGATTACGCTGAATCGCGATACGTGGATTTGTGGTTGCGGCATCCGGTATACGGTGATCCCTCCTTTGATTCATTTCAGCGCATTCCGAGAAATCCGATCTGCAACGGCACACCTCCATACGAGTGGCCCGTTAACGGCTTTTTCTTCCATGATCCGCAAAGCGGAAATATGTACCTATTCATCGGTGACTATGCGGCGGGATATAGCGGACCGCCCCCAAGCCGTTGCATCTTGTATCGATCGAAAAATCAAGGACGGACGTGGGAGAATCTCGGCACGGTACTTCACGGCGATCCTCATATGTTCGACAAGGACGGTCATACGCCGGATGTCAGCGTGGTGTTTGACGGCGGACGATATCACATGGTTTACGATTGGGGTATACCAAACTTCTCAAATGACGGTGGACTGGCATACGCCTGGGCGGACAAGCCGGAGGGCCCTTGGCATCGCGATAACGTTCCGATCACCCGCAACTCGACCCTCCGACCGTTGCTCGGCAGATATCAGCGCACCTACGCCGGAACGCTGATCCGTCGCAAGAACGACTGGATGATCCTGGCAATGATGGATAGCCCCCCTTTCCGCTGGGCTCTATTCGCGATGACGGCCCCAAATCCACAAGGCCCCTATTCGAAACGGATTCTGATTCGCCACGTCGAAGCCAATTACTTCCACCCGCCGCTTCTGGAATTCTTTCCGGCATTCGTCCATGGGGACTGGGTCTACGCACCCGCCACCTCAGTTGCTCGCAACCGTAATTTCCAAGTGATCTTCAGAGCTCCGATCGAAAAAGCCACCCGCCAGGAATCTTGGGAGATTTTCCGGTGCGGTTCGGTGTGGCACAGTGAAGACGTGCCTGCGGAAGCTTATGGGATTTGGGGCCAGACGTTTTCCGGCTGGGTGGATGAGAAAGAAACCCTCTGGGCGATGTATCCCTCGAGAAATGTCCAAGGCGAAGGCACGATCAACTTAGCATCGCGGCATTGGTCGATGCCATTGCTCCGCAAGGGGTTTCATTTCAGCGGGGACAAGGGACCGAGCCTCACTTGTTTACGGCGGAACTACGCCGACTTCATGCTGACCGTCAATCTTCGCTTGCACGGAACAGGTCGTATTATATGGGGTTATCATGCGCCGCTGGGGCCGAACCAACCGACTTCCGACGCCGTTTTGCACCCGCTCTCCCTAACCCGCCATCACGGTCTTGAGTTATGGAGCGGCGGATGGAAAATCCTTTCGGTAAACAACAACGGGGAAATGCATACCATCGCCTCAGGGGAATTACCACCCTCCGAGAATTGGAGGGGGCGCATTATTCGCCGAGCGAATGGTGATATGACGCTCACGCTGAATGGCAAAGAGGTTTGGAGTGGATCGATGCACGCCAACGTAGGCTCAATCGGGTTGATAGCCGAATCCGGAAGTCACCTCTTCGTCGAACGGTTTGCGGTTTCCGGTAGCCCAAGGACAGGCACAACCTCCTATCTCTATACGGAAGGCTGGCTTGGGGCGGGCGAGAACCCTGCGGATTGGATTGAGTCGCAAAGCTCCGTCTTTCGTTTCGGAAGTGGTGCGGAACGCCGGGATGGCGGCGGGAGGTTGAAATGGAATTTCCTGGGCTCCGGTTTTACGCTCTGGAGTCCCAAAGGACCCGATTATGGAAGCGTGGAACTCTGGTTGGATGGCAAGTCTCTACCACCTATCGACTTACACAGAGCCGCGCCACAAACTTCGCAACCGGTGCTCTCGCTCGAAGGTTTGGCTGACAATTACCACGCCCTGATCATACTCCCGCGCAGCGGGCGACTGGTGGCGGATAGTTTGGATGCCATTCACGGATAGGGCTGAAAATCGATGAGCCAAAATGTAAGCATGTGAAGTGAAAGATATCTGCTGGCATCCATAATCCGCATCATCACGCGCTCGTTCCAACAGATCACTCATTCTGCCTTGGATTGGAAGAAAATATGGATTATTATTTGAAGCAACGAACGATTTCCTGAGGATTAAGTGAAGTAATAAAATAACGACCTTGAAGACTTTTTGTATGATAACAACCGATGAAGCGGTCAAAAAAAGAGGGAGCGAAAATGAGGATGCCAACCAATATCGGAAACAAATCCATGATATCTTACATAAAAACGATCATCCCAGTTATTGTTTCCCTAATTACAATGAATTGCGCGTTGATTCCAACCGCATTCGCCTATTCGGTGAATGAACAAAATGCGAAGACCCCTATCTGGGCGGTTCAACTCACTTGGACTCCTTCAAGCGACACCCTACAGCTTGAATACGATTCCTCCGACCAGCATGCCCCAATGGATGGCGCCTATAAATCGGCGCCTGCATTGGTGCCGTCGGATAAGGCTATTTGGCAAACACATACATGGAAACTATCGGATGTGGATTTTCGAGGACGCCAGAACTTCGGGGCGGATTTTCGTTTATCGGGCACCCCTGGAATTGCCATCCACCAGGTGATTGTGAGCTTGCAACCGCCATCTCAATCCTCTGTCAACGGAAACAAAGATCAAGCGGAGATTGTTCTCAACTCCGACCATGCGGGAAGCAACACGGAAAGGAATGGGTTGCAACAAATCGGCATCGGCGGTGACAAAGGCGACAGCCTGTACGAGCTTGGAGTGGTTCACGGAAAAAGCGCGGAAATACTCTCCGAAAGTAAAACCATCAAGTATCTCTATCTCTATTTTCGTTTGGACCGTCAAAGCTCCATATTTCAAGCCCATCCGTCGACGATTTATGTCACCGTCTCATATGCGGAGACTCGTCCGTCAGCGCCGTGGTCCGTACAGGACTTCAAGGTTTTGAGGCTTCACGGAATCCGCTACGCGGAACTCCTTATGCCATGGGGAACTCTGGAACCAAAGCCTGGTTCATACGACTTTGGTTTGCTGGATGAGACTTTCCGGAACGCGGCACAGGCGCATATGCTCATTCTTCCCATTTTTCTATACAGCGTATGGCCAGGTAGCCCCGCACCATGGATCACTCATTACGACGTGGATTCATCCGGCAACGAGTCGCAGGTGCCAACATGGTGGAATCGATTTAATCGGCATTCCTATTTCGATTACGTCACAACCGTTATTAGGCATATCAGGAATAGTCAGGCGTTCGGCGGGGCGTTCCTTGATTTCGGCTGGTTGGATTACATGTGGGGTCCCGATCCGGACAATCAAGAGGTCAATGGATACGCCCCCGAGGACGTGGCGCGTTTTCATGAATGGTTGCCAACCCGTTATCATTCCCTCTCAAGATTTAATAGGCTTTTTAAAACACAGTTCACCTCGTGGAAGAATATCCCCGCCGCCACTGAAGGTCAACCTCTATTCCCCGTCTACCAGCAGTTCAGAAATTGGAGCGTGGAGGAAACCTACGGAAGGATGTCGGCTTTGGTTCGAAGGGAAACCAATGCACCGCTTTTTTATTATTGGGGCGGAGGTCTGAATGGAATCGGCATCGCTTTCAACCTTCCAGACCTCTTCTTCCGCGTAGCCCGCCGATATGACGCCACCGTCGTATTTGATTGTGCGGATCATACGGGATTGGCGTTGCTTTTCAACACATTAGCACGTGTTTATAACGTCAAACTCATGCTGGAATGGACGCCTCGCCACACTGGGCTAGAAGCGGAAATGGCGGAGTTCATGGGGCATTACGGGTTCGGCATGCCGAAAATGACCGGCATGGATTTCTTCCTCTATCGCGGCGGAAAGGAGTTCGAAGTGGGGTATCCCATGTATGTCCGCTGGCTGCCTTATTTCAGCAAAATCAAGGGGGAGTACCCGCTCCAACCTGTAGCGGTCTACTTTTCGTATCATCCCGCACTCGCCAAACCGGACGCACTTGGCTTTATCACCAACACATTGGCGAATATGTGGCGCAAGAACCCCATGGGTTTCGCTGTGATTACAAATCAGGAGGTGGATGCCGGCTTGGTTGATCTGCACCAGTACCGAGCGATTTTACCGCTCAACGGTAGAGAAGATCCGGCAATCGTCGCCTATCGAAAGCTCGGCGGAATTGTAGTGCGCACCCCGGAACAACTTGCGAAATACGCCTCCCCGTACATCACCTATTCCGGCAACGGGGAAGGCGTTGAGATAAACCCAACAGTGAACAGAGCCTCTCATATGGCGTGGCTGACGCTAAGTGGCTGGAACCCCAACATGTCCTATGACGGCGAAATCACCATTCATCTCGCAGGCTTAGGTTTGCCTTTCGGACAGTATCGGATTTTGAACGCTGTGAATGGGAAAAATATACCCTGCCAATCATCCAAAGGCGAAATCTCCACGCATTTGAAAATATCCCCAGGGGATTTGCTCCTTTGGCAAGTGATCCCGCGAAAAACGCCCTGACCTTATGCGATCAGGGCGTACACACCTACATTTCGCGTCACTTAGCGTTCAGTCAAATTTCCTTCGCTCTTCAATAACGTGCTTTGATGATATCCTGGATATCGACTGGGAGGAAGCACCTTCGATCCGACGCGAAAATGCACAGCCTCCTCCGTGCCTTGAGAGCAAGCGTAATGTCCGTCCGGAGCCCATGCAATCCATTCATCTCTGGAGAGATGGTCGTAAAACTCCGGAAAAGCCATCGTAAGGTCCAATTTTCCGGATGGCCAACTCCACAACTTCAACTCGTTATCCTCGCCTGCGGTGATAAGCATTGCGCCGTTAAGCGCGAAGTGCATCGCCCTTACCATACTTCTTTGCGCAATCCAGGATCTCTTAACCGCCCCATCACTGATATTTATCCATGTCACGTATCCGTAAGCAGGACCGAAGAACGGATTCAATCTCTTCGACATCAATATCCCCTGACCGTCCGGAGTGAATGCCGCGGCAGTGATCACATCTTTGGGGGCTATGGTGCGAACCAATTCACCGGTGGATACGTCCCAAACATGCACCCCTCCAGCCGCATAGCTCGACCACGTCGCCATCATTTTGCCGTTAGGAGAGAAGATTAGGTTATTGCCCACTCCCGTTTTAAGGGAGAAAGTTTGCAATAATTGATTTGATAGTCGATCCCATGTCTCCGCCTGCGTTTGATTTCCAGTCCCCTCTATAATGCCTATTACGCTTTGAGACGAAATCGCCACCGCCAAAACAGGCTGCTTTTGCACGGGGAGTTGCGAAAGATCCTCGGTCGTATCCGATCTCCAGAACCGAACCATCTTATCCATCCCGCAACTGGCGATATATCGCCCGTCGGGAGAGATAGCCATTCCTGTAATAGCCCCTTTGTGCCCTTTGTAGACGTAAAGCGGCAGGTCAGCGGAAACATCCCACAATTGCAGTATATTGGATGTATTACATCCAGCCGCCATATTTCCGCTAGGAGCGAAAAGTGTGTGCATAATTGGAGGTCCCGAACCGAATGCCTCTTTCAGGGAACCGGTCTTCAGGTTTATAATTCTAAGCGTTCCGTCGGAACCGCCCAACGCCGCCAGTGGAGCGTTTTTAGCGACGGAGATCGAATAAGCAGGCTCGGGATACACCGGCGAGGTCCATCGAATCCAGTTTGAGGCAATGTAAGGAGCGAATGCGTCCTCCATAAGTTCGCGGTTCAATCCGACTTTCTCCTCCGGGGTATCCGCTTGCTTGATCTCCTCGGTGATTTCATTTTGCATTTTCACGCCTGCAAATCGATCCGGGGTGTAGAAATCGTCCATGTGTAGGATTTTATTCAAATCTTCCGTTAATGATTGGAGAAGAGAGGGGGGAACCGGATTGTTAAAATCGAACTGGCGTATATTGTCGCGATTGTCCAATGAGAGATGATACCAAACCCATTTCGCCACAGGATTTAACTTGGCGCGCAGTATCACACACAAACGAGCTGGATTACGAATATCCGTAGGACGTATGGGGACATCCGACACCATGTTGATCATCCTGACTACTCCCAAGCCATCCCCGCAAGCGAGTTCCGTGCCATTGGGAGAAATGGCGATGCATGTGGATCCGCCACTGTACACGATGATCTTATTGGGGGTGCCATTTGGCAATGGCTGCAAGGTAATAGCTCCTGGAAGTGTCATTATCAGGGTTTTACCGTCGGGAGAGAGGCAAGCTTGCTGGGATCGAGGGTAATCGGCGCCATATGTGCCTGTGGATGTGTCCAGCATGACCGCCTGACGGTTCATTCGATCCACCAAAAGGGTCTTATTGTCCTTCAGAAATTGGAGATTGGTGATCGGAGATCGATCACTGGTCTCCGGTTGAATGGTCTTGACTTCCATATGAGTTTGTGGATTAATCAGGATAACTTTCCCATCCTGCGTGCCGCACGCCATCAACGAATTATCCTGGTTGAACGCTATGGATGTGACACCCCTTGAGTACCCTTTCGGAGTGATACTTCGAATGTCCCCGGACGGATAGCTGATTAACAGGATTTTGGATGTCAGGCTTGGATATTTTCGAGGCGGAATGATGGCATATGTCGATACGCCCGCAACGATCCATTTTCCGTTGGGAGACCACGCCAATGACATAATGTCGGTGCGCCCATTTACTTCGGGAAGCATGATTCTTCTGGATGACGCAAAAGTTTTTGTATCCCAAAGCTGAATCCAACTTTTGGCTTTCCAAAGGTTGGGATCAGTCGAGACCGGTTGCAGATAATGGACCACCCCTGCAGCCATCTGATCCCCCGAAGGTGAGAATGTTATTTTCGCCGCATCGCCATCCACGGGCAAGGCATACGACAACCTCCCCGAATCCGCATCCCATACCATCAGGTTATTTTCATCGCTAGCCGAAACGAGCCGACTGCCATCCGGCGACCATATCAGGTCGGTGATTGGACCATGATGCGGTACTATGATGATGCTCGCTTGAGAGGATGAAGCGGATGAGTGTTCGATTGGTGCAGCGCAAACCATGCTTGGCAAAAGAAGAAGAGCGACGGGAAATATCACCCGTAAACGTCGGAATGATAGCATTATGTATCTCCATTCTTAAGTTACGTACTAATCGCATTATATCAATCGAATGAAACCATTGCAAGAAAATAACAGGATATTAGAGTGTGTTGCACAAATGTATTTGAACCACACACTGATACAATATATGCATATTCAAGCCATTATATTACCAATATATTGCATGTGCGCTGATTCTGATTATGTTTATGCAACACACTCATTAGTTCTCCTGTAAGGTTCCATCGCGCATTCTGTATATCCGATCGCATTCATCCAACATAGCCGTATCGTGCGTAACCACTATAATCAATCCTCGATCGCGATAAGCTGCAAGCATTTCCATGACCCTATGACCATTTTGACGATCCAAAGCTGCGGTAGGTTCATCGGCAAATATCACCGAAGGCGAATTCATCATCGCACGTGCGATGCAAACGCGTTGCCTCTCCCCCCCGCTGAGCTGTCGAGGACGTTTTTTCGCGTGCCTTGCGATGCCCAACTCTTCGAAGATTTCCATTGCACGCGCCAATGCTTGATCATCCCCCGGAGAGGCCCCCGCCAAAGCGTTCTCCATTGCAGTTAGATAGTCAAACAGATAAGATTGCTGAAAAACAAAGCCGTAATGATTTCTGCGCAATCTCAGTCGCTCCTTTTCCTTCATTTCGGAATAGGCGCACCCATTATGGTAAATCTCTCCGGACGAGGCGCGCTTCAACCCACCTAAAAGATACAGAAGAGAGCTTTTCCCGGAGCCTGATGGACCTAAAATACCAACAAATCCAGTCTCCGCAAGGTCTATTGTGACGCCCCTGACCGCCAAGGTAACATCCGAGCCGTCATGGTAAGCCAGGGAGATATTCTCCGCGCACAAACCCTTTTTTTGCCCCTCATTCATGAACGGCGCTCCATGATGCTTACGGGATCGATTCTTAGCATTCTCAGGCTGATGGTCACCAAGGCGAACAGAACAATAAAGACGGGCATAGCGAATGTATACCAATACGCATGCGAATCGAATGCGTGCAGGATCATCCCTTTTGGTTCAAAGTATATGATACGCAGATAGTTTAGCAGTCCGGTTGCCGCTATCGCCCCTGTCAGCCAACCTATAATCGCAAGTGCGCCAGTCTCTTGAATCGTCTGTTGAATGATATATCCGTGATGATATCCCATCGCCAATAACGCAGCGTATTCCGACAACCGCTGATCAAAATAGATCAGAAAAAGCAATCCGCACAACAACGCGATATCGAAAATGATGATGGCTGAGATGATATCCAGAAAAAAATAGAGATTGGACAGAGCGCTGTAGGCTTCCCTCACCAAATCGGTATAAGTCCATATACGGATTTTACCAGGATCTATGACGCTCTTTATTTCACGATCCAACGCAGGCATTTGCGACCGTGTATTTGCAGACGCCAAAAACCCGTTGAGCGCTATCGGGCAGTTATCATGAACATAAGAGTAGGAGGTGAACGCAAACCAAACAGGACCATCCAAAACCCCGACGAGGCGCATAGGTTGCGGGGAGTAACTATCCTTTGAAGTGGGCGAAAGGGCTATGTCACCGAGATGCAGATGTCGATTAGCGGCAATGTCTCTTGAAAGGACTATTTCCGGTTTATCCGAATCGGGAAACCTGCCCTGAATCAGTTTCAAACCGCATTTCCGAAGAATATCCTCGGCATCCTTGTGGCGAAGAGCGAAAACGACGAATGGGGTTCTTCCAAAAAAGGTCTTGACGGATATGAATAAACCGCTTGCCGGATACAAACGGTTTATATCAGGCAATTGTTTCAGTTTCGATACCGTTCCCTTGCTGATATAGAGCGTATTGCGAGGGTAAAGCACGGTAAGATCACGTTGATATCCGTACATAGCGAATACGGTTTGACCGATGGAATCCATCAAAATCGTCACGCTCGCCAAAAGGGCGACCGCCAACGCGATTACCAGGCAGACCGGTACGGTTTTACGCGAGTTGCGCACCAAATAGAGGATTGACGCAGGCAAGGTTCGAATCGTCATAGCTCCTTGATGATATGATCGCCACATATCGGAATACATCTATCAAGGAATAATACGTTTTCACCCATGGAGAAGAGGCGTCAATGAGAAACAATTTGCATTCAAGGAACAACAAATGAAACTGCTGATTCGCTCATGAGAGGATGGATGAAAAAACATGGCCGGAGTGACACGATGGCGTAAAACGCCTCCATGAATAATGTATAGCTTCGTTAATTGAATTAATACGTATGAGGTATTCTATAGAGATAATGATCGTTCAAAATCGTCA
>JAJZOL010000240.1 GCA_021811565.1 bacterium
TGTCGTCGGACGGAGGATGCCCCGGCACGACAAGTTACTGGCAATGCTACGGATCAAGTTATCGCTTCGATTCGGGCAGCTTTTCCATCATCGCAGGGGAATCCACTCAAAACGCCGGATCGAGTTTCGAGACGGATTACACATCCAACCGAATTGTGACGGATGCCTCTTTCATGGACCCCTCCGATACAAGGATCATACGAGATGAGATGTTCCCTTTCTTCACTAATCCAATTTACGGCTACACCCCTGGATATTATCAGCAGTGGCATCCAAGAGGCGGAACCGTGATATTCGCCGACGGTCACGCCAAATTCGTGGTTAGCTCCGAGCAGTTTGATCAGGAAGTGGTCTGTCCGGCGGGTCAGAAGAGCGGACAAACGGATCCAGCAACGGGGGAATGGTATTACTGGGAGTGCGATTAGGCGAATCCCTATGTGAAGTCATCCGCGAATCACGGGTATTTTCGTGCGAGTGATGAAAGTGCAACCAAAGACATTCATAATATATGGAGATGCAAGCAAAAAACGGTCGATATGGAGGCTATCAAAATGAAATGCCTTATTTTAGCGAACGGGGTCGCCCCTAAAACCGCCGTGCTGCTACGATTGGTTCGAACCCATGATCTCTTCATCGCAACGGACGGCGCCGCGAACAATCTGAGTCCGAAAATCCCTCCTCCCGATGTAATACTTGGTGATTTCGACTCGATGGAGGAATCGATCCGGGATGTGTATCCGACATCCAGTTTCGTTCATTTGCCCGACCAGGATACGTCCGATATTGAAAAGGCCATCGAACACGCACTCGATACCGGTGCGAATTACATCACATTGACTGGCGCTTTGGGGGGAAGGATTGACCACACACTAGTGTCCATTAGCATGCTCGTAAAATACAGCAAGGTGACGGAGATATCCATTCAGGAACAATCTTGCTCCTTGTTCCCTGTGCGAAAGTCGGCGGAGATACACGGCGTCCCGGGAGACACCCTGTCGCTGGTCACTTTTGACGCAGTGTCCGATGTGAGGTTGGACGGGGTGCGCTGGCCAATAAGAGGCGAGACGCTTTTGCCTTCCTCGCACGGGGTGAGTAATCGGATGACCGGCAATGTGGCGAGGGTGTCGGTGGGATCAGGAGTGTTAATCGCCTGCCATATTACGGCGTAAGTCTGATAGGGGATTTTATGAATAGAGCCCATTTTGCGGCGATTGATCTAATCATATTAGGGACATACTTTGCGTTCACATTAATCGTTGGATTCTGGCGACGCAAACAGGCCACGGAGGACTATTTGATCGCCAACCGATCCCTTGCCCTTCCCGTGTTCGTCGCCACCCTTGTGGCGACCTGGTACGGAGGGATTCTAGGCGTCGGCGAGATGACTTATCGCTACGGGTTGGTGAACTGGACGACGCAGGGATTGCCGTATTATGTCTTTGCATTGCTTTTCGCTCTTTTCCTCGCCAAGCGCGTCCGAGAAGCCTCTCTCTACACTATCCCCGACAAGCTTGCAAAGGAGTACGACAAAAAAACTGCGATTCTCGGTGCGTTTTACGCCTTCTTCATGGTGACACCGGCCCCGTACATCCTCATGGTGGGTGAACTGTTGCGTATCACCATGGGGGTTCCGCTTCTGCCCGCCCTGATTTTCGGCACCATCTTTTCCGTAATCTACGTCTACGTGGGCGGATTCCAATCCGATGTGCGCATTAACACCTTTCAGTTCTGCCTGATGTTCGGGGGGTTCGCCTTGGCGTTGCCTTTCCTCTTTCATCGCTTCGGCGGGTTCAATTGGATGATGATGCATGTCCCGACGGATCATCTAAAGTTCGATGGCGGATTGGGGTTCGGTTTCATATTGATTTGGTTTTTCATCGCCCTTTGGACCTTGGTGGATCCGGGATTTCATCAGCGATGCTACGCCGCACGCACACCCGAAATCGCTCGGAAGGGAATCCTTATCGCCATCGTATGTTGGATTATTTTCGATTTCATGACCACCACCGCAGGGCTTTATGCAAAAGCCATTTTCCCGCACCTTTCGGAGAAAAACATCCCCCTCACCTTCCCCATCCTGGCCGAGTGTCTCCCGCCGGTGATCAAAGGCGTTTTCTACGTGGCGATGTTCGCCACGGTGATGTCCGCCGTGGTCTCCTACACCTTCCTCGGTGCAATGACGATCGGCAGGGATTTCTTCTGGCGCTTCGGGGATCAGAAGGATAACGAAAAGGTGCCCTCTTACACGCGAATCGGCATGCTGCTTTCCGCAGGCGTCGCCATCGTCATTAGTTACTACATTCCATCGATCGTACAGCAGTGGTGGGTGATTGGAACCGTTTTCGTGCCGGGCATGCTGTTTCCCGTGCTTACCGGATACTCCCCAAAATTGAAGGTCGGTGCGAATTACTCATTTTTGGAACTTCTCCTCGGCAGCGGTATGGCGGCGGCTTGCCTTGCGATAGGTTGGATTCATCACGGCATGAACGCCGACATGAGCGACAGCACTCTCTTCCCTTTTGGACTACAACCCATGTACCCCGGGCTTATCGTCGCCACGATCATCTACGCTGCGGGGATGATCTCCTCAAAAGTTCGTTGTTTGGAGCGAGTCGCGTAGGCTTCGACGCAACCGATACGGTGTTGGAAATCGCTGTGAAACCATGCACATCGTTTCGATCCGGATTATATTCGCTTGATTGTTCCGATACCGATTTTGGTTCCATTTTGGGACGGTGTGGATTGCGCTACGTTCGTTTTCGGGCAGTTTTTCAGTCGTTTTTTTTAATCGCACCCTGTTCCATCTCGCCTCATACTCCTCCGGTGATTGACACCTAAGGAATGAGTGAATTCTTCCTCTTTGATGCTTATCCACTATGAAATACGCTATCCGGGCTCATATCTCCGCCATTTTCCGATACTCCGTCAGGGACAAGTGCTCCTCATTTTGAGTTCTCGTTAGCCACTGGATGATTCCATTTCTTAACGAGACACCTTGCGTATTGCCACACCACATCCCGAAAGTCTCTGCGTGCTACCGAGGCTGATGAACCGGAGCCGTGTCAATTCGCTTAAATACGATCCATATGCATGTGAGCCTTAAATTCCAGTTTAAGAGTACTGCGATTGCGTTCTTCCGACATTTGTCCATAACCTTTTCACATGGATAAAACCCCTGTTTTAAATAAGGTGTTTGTCCTCAAAACGTGGGGGGCAAGGGATTCAAGTGCTTCGGGAGGAGGGAAAACGGGTATCCGTTTCTTTGTGAGGATTGAGAATCGGAATATCGACTTGAGAGGGCGTCAAGGGTATCATAATTGCATGGATTGGGCGTTATGTTTCTCGGCGCTTTCCCTCTGCGAGGTGACGCGTCCCTTCTGTAGGGCGGGGAGCAGACGCATCCTTAAAAACCAATAACGGGAGAGAGTAATTGGCATCCGAAATCATTGCCCCGGGCTATGTCTCGTTCGATCGTGTCGCCAATCTGTATGAAGCCACCAGGATGGTTCCTGCAGACACCCTCGACAATGTGGCGCAAATCATACGGGAGGACGCCCGTTTGAACTCCTCCGACCCCTTCCTCGACGCAGGAGTGGGAACGGGCAGGTTTTCCCGTCATCTTTATAGGAACGGGGTCGGGGTCATCGGCACGGACATATCGAGAGCAATGCTCGAACAGGCAAGAAGCATTCAGGAAGGTTTCCCGCTCATACAAGCCAATCTCTATCGTCTTCCCTTTGCCAGCCGCACCTTCCGAGGTGTTCTCATAGTGCATATCCTGCACCTGCTGGAGGAATGGAGAACCGCGCTGGACGAAGCGATAAGGGTTCTTCAGGACGACGCTCCCCTATATCTCGGCTACGAAACCGGCAGAAGGAACCCCGTTCAGGATATTTACTTCGAATTGGCAACGCAAAGAGGAATCCGGCACCGGCATATCGGAGCGGATTCCAAGGAAGAGGTTTTCGACTATTTGCGCTCCCTGGATGGTTCGGTAACGCGAATAGACGGCGGCGCCTTCCAGTGGGATATCGATATCAAAACCCATCGCTTACTATCGTTGCTCGATCGAAACCCCTTTTCCCAGTGCTGGAATGCATCGGAACCCGACCATGCGGAGCTAATGAAGGAGTTAAAAAAACGCATGGAGGAGAGAGGACTCGCCACCCCGGTTCAAAAAATCCGCGGGGATTTCTCCCTGTGGAAGGTCTCTTTCCACCGCGCAGCTAAAAGCGGTGCGAAGTGAATCGAATACTCATAAACACGCTTGCATCCATTGCTTGAAATTGGTATTCTTAACACCATGCTACATAAACCCCTTGACAATGAACAATCCCGTCGTTCCCGCCTAAAGGAGGCTTAGAGATGACAAACGAACTCCAGTCCGACATTCCGGCCCCGCAATCATGTGTCACATCATCCTGCCGCTGCAAGGTTGGCAGGAGAGAGTTTTTACAGATCATGGGAGCCTCCGCCGCCATGATGCTGGCAAGCGGAATTCCCGCATACGCCGGTCCTTTCGAAAGCTCCGATTTCGAGAAACTGGTGCCGCTGAACAAGAAACTGAGTCCCGCTTGGATCAAATCCCTGTATGACAAAGGCGAACCGGAGGTTTACGGTGGCGCGGCGCTGGATAAGATTGGCATGCCTGTTGGGGGGATTTGCGCCGGGCAGTTATACCTTGGCGGCGATGGAAAGTTATGGCTCTGGGATATTTTCAACGCACCAGACTCAACCGGAGACGCACATTATGCGAACCCACCCGTCCCATCCTCTCCTTTGGAACAGGGTTTCGCTCTCAAGGTCACCTCAGGGAAACGGACTCAGGTTCGATCTCTGGATAAAACCGGATTTAAAAATATCACATTCCGAGGGGAGTACCCGATCGGCATTGTAGAATACGACGATCCGGATTCTCCCGTAAAAGTCTCATTGGAGGCTTTCTCGCCGTTCATCCCCCTGAACACGGAGGAGTCGAGCCTTCCCTGCACGATTCTGAATTACACGGTTACCAACCGATCCGAGGATCCCGTGGAAATCGAATTGGCGGGATGGCTCCAAAACGCATGCAACCTGTTCACCGGCACGGATGTGACCGGTGAAATAGCGAACGGAGTGGAAAGGGACGAGAGCCTTTTGATTCTCAATTGCAAGGGAACGCCTAGGGAACCGAATCCCGCTGTAAATCCGCGACCCAAGATCGTTTACGATGATTTCGAGGGTGATACGTACGGTGACTGGAAGACCGAAGGGAATGCATTCGGATCCGGACCAGCGCATGGCGCTCATGACGCCAATCAACACCTGAGCGGATACGAAGGCAACGGGCTGGTGAATACATGGACCGGCACGGACGCATTGCAGGGCAAGTTAATTTCGCCCGATTTCACCATAGAGCGGCATTACATCAGCTTTTTGATAGGCGGAGGTAATCATCCCAACGAAACGTGCATCAATCTCATACAGGACGGTAAGGTCGTGCGCACTCAGACCGGCAAGAATAGCGATCACATGGAGTGGGTCAGTTGGAATGTGTCCGATCTTGAGGGACAAACCGCCCATCTGGAGATTGTGGATCACAGCAGCGACGCATGGGGGCACATCGACATCGATCAGATAGAATTCGAGGATTCTCCGCATATCCTCCGAAGAATGGAGGATCAGTACGATTTCGGCTCTATGTCCATGACGTTATTGAATCCAACCCCGAAAGACAGTTTCAACCCCAGCCTCGCGAACACGGAATTGCAAACGATATTCTCATCTTCCATGCAAGGCGCTACTAACTCCGAAGGCAGAGCCCCCGCAGGTGCGAAGCTAGTTGGATGTTTGACAAGGAAAGTCAAAATCGAACCTGGCAAGCAAAATGAAACGCAATTTATCCTAAGTTGGAACTTCCCCAATTGGACATTGGCGGGATTGCAGGATCTCGGAGGAAGATATTACGCAGATCGGTTCCCGACATCTGCAGACACGGCGAAATACATCGCACAAAAAATCAAGCCTCTTACCGAACAAACCAGGTTATGGCGGGATACATGGTACGATTCGACTCTCCCCTACTGGTTTTTGGATCGCACATTCCTTAATGCCTCCACCCTTGCCACCTCCACATGTCACCGGTTAAGCTCCGGGAGATTCTGGGCGTGGGAGGGGGTGGGTTGTTGCGTCGGCACCTGCACGCATGTATGGCACTATGCTCACGCGGTTGCGCGGTTATTCCCGGACTTGGAAAGATACCTGCGGGACAGGGTCGATCTGGGCATTTCCTTCGATCCCTCAACTGGAATCATTGGTTTTAGAGGAGAGTTTGATCGCAGCCTCGCAGTGGACGGGCAGGCTGGAGTAATTCTCCGCGCCTATCGCGAACATCAGATGACCACGGACAACGCCTTTCTAAGCCGTATTTGGCTGCGGCTGAAGAAGGCGTTCGATCCGCTTTTACAGTTGGACGGAAACGAGGACGGAATACTGGAAGGTCCTCAGGCGAACACGCTTGACGCGGCATGGTATGGGAAGATTCCCTGGCTCAGTTCGCTGTACGTGGCGGCTTTGATGGCGGGTGAGAGGATGGCGATGGAGATGGGCGATACGGATTTCGCGGCAAAGTGCGGCGAGATAGCCGCAAAAGGAAGCGCGAACATCGAATCTCAACTCTGGAAAGATGAGTACCAGTATTTCATTCAGATCGCCGATCCCGCCCATGCGCAGGCGGTGGGTTCCTACGACGGATGCGAGATCGATCAGGTCTTCGGACAGAGTTGGGCTCATCAAATCGGGCTGGATAGGGTGATCAGCAAAAATAAGACGCTCGCCGCTTTGAAATCGCTGTGGGATTACAACTTTACGCCGGATGTGGGACCATATCGCGGAGAGCACAAAGCAGGAAGATGGTTCGCCATGCCCGGGGAGGGCGGAATGATCATGGTGACCTTCCCGATGGGGAAACGCCCCTCCATTAATGATCCAACCCAGGAATGGTCCTCCATGTATTTCAATGAATGCATGACAGGCTTCGAGTATGAAGTCGCATGGAACATGATCGCTGAGGGGATGGTGCAAGAGGGACTTGCGGTCGCCCGGGCGATTCATGACCGTTATCACCCGCTTCGTAGGAACCCATGGAACGAGGTGGAATGCGGGGATCATTACGCTCGCGCCATGGCGAGTTATGGAGTATTCCTTGCGGCATGCGGGTATGAATATTACGGACCAAAAGGATACCTTGGCTTCGCGCCAAAAATGAACCAGGAGGATTTCCGAGCCGCATTCACAACCGCCGAGGGCTGGGGAACATTCTCTCAGAAAAGAATTGGCAACTCGCAGACGAATGTCATCGAGCTTAAATGGGGAAAAGCGAAACTGAGCACGCTATCCTTTGAGGCGTCTTTCCAGATCAATCCCGCCAAGTCGAAGGCAGTTCACAATGGCAAATCTTTAAGAATAACGGTTGAGAACGAGGGAAATCGCATAACGGTTCATCTTTCCTCCGCATTAACGATGCATGAGGGTGACAAACTGGTTCTCTCCTTCGTGTAATTAAATGAGTTTCAACAATTCACGGATATGAAACGTGGAATAAAAATAGGGATGAGTCATTTCGTATCATCCCTTAAATTTTAATTGCCCACGGATTTGATAGGAGTTTGTATTTATTATGCCAAAAGCGGCTTTTGCGACGCTGGGTTGCAAAGTTAATCAATACGAGACGCAGAAAATATTGGATTCTTTCGAGGACGCCGGATTTGAGATCACGGAATTCAATTGCACAGCCGATATTTATGTCATCAATAGTTGCTCTGTGACCCAAACTGCGGAACGCAAGTCGAGACAAATGATCCGACGTCTTCACAAACAAAATCCCAATGCGCTCATCGTTCTTACGGGATGTTACGGTGAGATGGCTTATAGCCGACACGAGATGCCCGCAGAGGTAACGTTGCACATTCCCAATTCGGAGAAGAAGCGCACTGCCGATATATTTTTAAAAAATTTTCCGGATTTAAGGCCTTCACACGAGTTTCAAAGTGTGTCACAAAACACTTCGAAAAGGAAAAACTGCCGTACAAGGGCTATGATCAAAGTGCAGGACGGATGTGACTTATACTGCAGCTATTGCTCCATACCTTTCACGCGAAATCGTATGGAGTCCCGCCCTTTTGAGAGTATTATCGAAGAGGCTGAGAATTTGGCGGATAAAGGCTATCGCGAGATTGTGGTGACCGGAGTACTTGTGGGTTCATATCAGGATTACCGCGACTCAGAGCGTCGTGACCTTGCCGATTTACTAAGGTCTCTGGCGAATGTCAAAGGGATTGAGAGGGTGCGACTTTCCTCCATTGAACCCACTCAGGTAACGGAAAAACTGCTAAGAACGTTTCTTGAGGAAAAGCGTATATGCAATCATCTGCATATTCCATTGCAAAGCGGCGATAGCAACATATTGCGCGCCATGAATCGACCCTACGACCGAGATTATTATCTGAATCTTTGCGAAAGGGTGTATCATTTTATGCCGAACGCAGCCATAACCACGGATATTCTTACGGGATTCCCAGGTGAAAGCGAAGAGGCGTTTCAGAATACAATGGATGTGGTCCGCAAGGCGCATTTCGCACGCGTACATATATTCCGTTATTCCGTGCGTCCCGGAACACCTGCAGCGCTGATGCCGGAGACAGTCGCGGAGGATGTCAAGGAGGAGCGCAGTCATCGATTGGCAACCCTCTGCAAAGAGGTGCAAAATAAATACATATCGATGTTTCTGGGTGGTTGTATGAATGTTCTTGTGGAGGCCAAGGAGGTGCAAGGCGGATTGCTTTCAGGCTATACGGAGAATTACATCCGAGTACTGTTTGCGGGCGGCTCCCATCTCATAGGCACGGTGGTGCCAATTAAACTTTTATCCCCCACCGAGGATGGAGCCATGGCTGAAACGCTCAACGCGTTACAACCGGAAGCGGATATTATCCCCTTAAGTCTTGTTGAGGGGACACGCATTCCGAATGTGATGGTATACTAAAATGCCGCGAAATAAGTCTGCAACATCAAAAGCAACCAAATCGTTCACGGATCAATTATTGTCACACTCCATTTGACGTATGGCACGAGGATTAAAAACAGTTATTATAAAGCCATTGGAACTCGAACTTTAAGGGGCACAGATGACAATCAGTCAAAGAAACACAACGGAAAGAGCGGCGAAAGCCATGATGAGAGCGGAGGAGTTATCCGCCAAGGGACAACTTCCCGAGGCAATTCGAAGCGTCAAATCAGCCTTGAGGTATGGTGCGAACCCCTCGCTTTGTTATTTGCGATTAGCAAGCCTTTACCAGAGTCAAAAACAACTACCCATGGCTCTCGAAGCGGCTTCCAAGGCGGTAGATTTGGATCCTGCCAATATTAACGCATGGGAGGCTCTACTCTCTCTCTCCATAGAGAACAAAGACTTTCAAAAAGCGGTGGATGTGGGTCGAGAGTTAATCAAGATCGCCCCTAACAACATCCCTGCAAGAGATATGCTTGGGTACGCTTACATGGGGCTTGGCAAACTAGATGCTGCGATGCGAGTAACCAATGATCAAATACGATTGGATCCTTCCAATCCCGCTCACCATTACACTCGCGCTATGCTTTGCATGCATGGAGGAGAGATCGGAATGGCGATCATGGAGCTTGAAAGAGTGCTTCAAATGACGGATGACACCGAATTGATCAACGCCACAATGGATCAACTCGAAATGCTTGATTCTCACCAGATAGAAAAAATAGTCGTATTGGCTGTGGAGGACGACATATTTCGAATGCGTTTGGCCATGGA
This sequence comes from bacterium, assembly GCA_021811565.1. Classification (GTDB taxonomy): domain Bacteria; phylum Armatimonadota; class Chthonomonadetes; order Chthonomonadales; family CAJBBX01; genus DTKV01. Next base: position 9,821 of record JAJZOL010000240.1, read on the forward strand.
TATTCGCGAGGCGGTGGAGAGTAAAGGGTTCGTGCTTAGTGAAAATGGTTTGGAGCAACTTACCGTGTTGTGCTCTCAAGGCTTAACCGAAATGAAGGTTGAAGGTCCGTCACGTTCCATCAGATATCATTGACCGCTCCTTAAATACTTTCGGAAGATTCAAGTCACATTGATTCGTAAATGAATTGCCTGCGCAGCAGCTTATCCCCCATGGATTATAATATTATGAATTCATCATTTTACGCCACCCTCAAATCCGCGATGGAAAAGCATCGCACTCTAATCATGGGAATACTCAATATAACTCCCGATTCATTCTCCGATGGTGGAAAATATTTCAATCAGACTGATGCATACGACCGAGCGATGCGATTGATCGAAGAGGGAGTTATATTGAGTATTCC